>JBGSQO010000297.1:0-3611 GCA_041738055.1 Filomicrobium sp. | reverse complement strand
GCGGTCGACGTCCTGGCCCTCCGACAGCTGCGTGGCGGCCGGCAGGAGGTCGAGATCGGGGCCGAGGATCTGGCGATTGAGATAGGGCGTGCCGACTTCGACGAGGCGCATGCCGATCTCACGCGACAGGAAGCGGGCGAGCGGCGGCTCGAGCTGGCTGTCGGGGAAGAAGAAGATCGAGCGGCCGGCAAGCTCCTGCTGGTAGGGCTGGAGGGCCGTCTCGGCGCGGGCGATCGGGCGGGCTGTCGCTGCCTCGAAACTCGCATTCGATATGCCGAAGGCTTCGGCGGCCGTCTTCAACCATCGGGTCGTGCCCTCGATGCCGAAGGGGAAGACGGCCGGCAGATGGCGGGCGCCGCGCTCGGTGAGTGCCCGTGCCGTGGCGGTCAGGAAGGGTTGTGCCAACAGGAACTGTGTCTGCGGTCCGACGGCGGGTAGCGCCCGTGACGAGCGCGGCGGCAGGAAGGCGACATCGGTGAGCCCCATCTCGGCAAACAGCCGGCGGAACTGGTCCTCGACGATGTCGGGCAGCGTGCCGACCACCATCAGCGACGGCGCGGCCTCGTCGGGGGCGGCCGGCAGCTCGGGAACGAGGCTGGCAAGGCACGCATCCTCGCCCTCGGTGAAAGTCGTCTCGATGCCGCTGCCGGAATAGTTGAGGATGCGGACAGCCGGCGTGTGCAGGCGGCCGAGACGTTCGGCTGCGCGCTTCAGGTCGAGCTTGATGACCTCGGACGGGCACGAGCCGACGAGGAACAGCAGCTTGATGTCGGGACGGCGGGCGAGGAGCTGGGCCACCACGCGGTCGAGTTCGGCGTTGACGTCGGCGAGGCCGGCCAGATCGCGCTCGTCGATGATGGCGGTGGCAAAGCGCGGCTCGGCAAAGATCATCACGCCAGCGGCCGATTGCATGAGATGGGCGCAGGTGCGCGAGCCGACGATCAGGAAGAACGCATCCTGGATCTTACGGTGCAGCCAGACGATGCCGGTCAACCCGCAGAACACCTCGCGCTGGCCGCGCTCCTTGAGGACGGGGAGTGTTGCGCACGAGCCGGCCCCGCTTACAGGACTGACGGACGACCGTTCGAGATCGAGGACGCTGAGCTCTGTCATCGGGCAGCCTCCATCAGATCGGGAGCGCCGGTGCGAGACGGGGCCGATGCGCCCGCGGCCTGAAGCCGGGCCGCGCGCAGCTTCCAGACGAACTGGCCAGCGTTGACGACGTAGGAGACGTAAGCGGCGAGCGCGAGCCACATCTGGCCGGTCGGCGACAGCGCGCCTGCGAACAGTGCGGCGAGGTAGGCGGTATGGAGGGCCAGAACCAGCATGCTGACGGCGTCCTCCCAGAAAAAGGCGGGCGCGAACAGGTAGCGGCCAAACACGTCCTTCTCCCAGATCGAGCCGGTGATCATGATCGCGTATAGCGTCAGCGTCTTGACCACGATCGAGATGGTGGCGGCCAGGAAGCCTTCGCCGGTCGCCAGGTACGACAGCACCAGCCACAGACTGACCAGGAACACGAGGAACTGGACCGGGGCGAGAATGCCCTGCACCATCGTCCACGGCGAGGCATCGCGGCGGGCCCGCTCCTCGGGAGTGTAAAGAGGCTGTGTCGCCCGCCGTGTCATTGCCCCTCCGCGCATCTGCCGCCTCCCCGGGCTGATGATCGGAGACTCCGATCTGCCCAGCTTACTGACCCGGCATCCGGGTCCCGTTTGTCGCAGTCTATTTCGGGCTCATCGTGAGTGTCAACCAAACTTGACGTAAAAATTGCTTTACAAGTGCGAGACGCGCGAGCCAAATATTGCCAGCCCCGAACTGCCAGGTTGTCGCAGGAATGGGCTGGCACCGATCCCGATGTCGTGATCTATTCGGAGTGCACGGTCGTTAGACATGCAAGTGCTCGAAAAGAGCCGAAAGTTCGATACCGGTGCCAAATACAATTCGCGTTTCGAATTGAGGTCTGGCGAGGGTCGAGGGGAGAGGACGCAACCGGGAGTAAGTGCCATGAACGGCACACGACCGCCTTTGTCGGGAAGTGCAGAGCCGTGGCACGGACGGGAGACCGGTTCGCTCACGCATTCGACTACGAGGCCAGATCCGGGCCACCCGTCGAATTCCATGCAGGAGCCGGACTCCGAGTATGCCAGCTCTATCAAATGCCTGATCGAGGCGGAGATCATTCCCCGCCTGCTGGTCGCCCACGCCACACAAGCGGCTGAGGCGGCGGTCATGCCAGATGTGGTATCCCCTGGACTGATGGATGCTGCCGAGCGCATCGCCCATGTGGCTGTCGCCAACGACGTGACGACCGCGGCGTCGGTTGTGCAGGGGTTGATCGATCGCGGACACCCCGTCGACCGCATTTTCGTCGATGTCCTGGCGCCCGCCGCCCGCCGGCTCGGGACCCTGTGGGAGAGCGACGAGGTCAATTTCGTCGATGTCACGGTGGCGCTGACGCGGCTGCAGCAGCTCGTCAGGCGCTTCTCGCCTCCCCGCGACATGCCGCGCGGCAGCCGAAACGGGGCCCGCCGCATGCTGTTGGCGCCGACCCCCGGTGAACAGCACACCTTCGGCCTGATGCTGGTCGAAGACACCTTCCGGCGGGCGGGATGGGACGTCGCTGGCGGGATCGCCACCGACGGGCTCGCCGTCGAGGAGATCGTCCATGCCCAATCTTTCGACGTGGTCGGCTTCTCTCTGGCATCCGAACGGTTGCTTGAACGCTTGGCTTCGACTATTCAGCGTGTTCGCTCGACCTCGAACGCCCGCGACCTCAAGGTGATCGTCGGCGGCCGGATGTTTAGTGAAGATCGAAATGCGTACAATCTGGTTGGGGCGGATGCGTCAGCTGGCGATGCTCAAGAAGCACTTCGGATTGCCGAATCCTTGCTTCAAGGCAGAGCCCAAGCCGACACTTAGCTGCTCTCGCCGGTCGTCTCTTCTCTAGTTGGAGCTGGCCTAGGCCTCGTCGAACCCGTGAGACCGTTTGAATCACCCTGGAAATCTCTCGGAACGCTCGATGCGGATGCAACGGCGCATCTGATCTCGGCCGCCGCCGACGTCGCCCTCGTCCTCGACAAGAAGGGCGTGATCACCGACATGATGCTCGCTCCCGCCGATCTGGCAACGACCACGGGCGGTGATTGGGTAGGACGCCCGTTCATCGACACCGTCACCATCGACAGCCGCAGCAAGGTCGAGGACTTGCTCAAGACGGCGGCTGGCGGGGCCACCTCGAAATGGCGTGAGGTCAATCACCCGCAGGCCGCCGGCAACGATCTGCCAGTCCGCTATTCCGCCATGCAGATCGGCTCGACCGGCGGCGTCATCGCCATCGGGCAGGATTTGCGCCAGCAGGCGACGATGCAGCAGCGGCTGGTCGAAGCGCAGGCCTCGCTCGAGCGGGAATATTCGCGGCTGCGGCAGGCCGAGACCCGCTACCGCGCGCTGTTGCAGGTCTCGTCGGAGGCCGTTCTCATCGTGGACGCGCCATCGCTCAAGGTCACAGAGGCGAACCCGGCGGCTGCCCAACTGCTCGCCAACGGCTCCCGGCGTACGGTCGGGCGCGCCTTCTCCGAATTGTTCGGCCCCGATACGGCCGGCGTCGC
>JBGSQO010000463.1:0-7039 GCA_041738055.1 Filomicrobium sp. | reverse complement strand
CGCTCGAACGTGTCGTCGTCGCCACCCTGCCGACGCGCGATATGACGCTCATCCCCGCATATCTGGCCTACGGCGGCTGGAACGAATGCCCGGACCCGCACGTCCATGTGGCAGCGCTGCGACGTTGGCGCGACCACTATGGCGCCGAACTGGTCGGCGTCGAGAACGACCGCCTGAACATTCGCGTCGCCCGCCGGCCGCAGACCCGCGAGGAGGCCCTTGCACTCGCCCGCGAGCACTATGAATTCTGCAGCGATTGCATTTTCCAGGGCTCCGAAACGCTCGCCAACCACGCCGCCCAGTTGATGGACAGCGACTGGTGGTTCTTCTGGTGGGATTGATCCCAGCCGGACGACCGACTGATATCGACCCGCAGAAGGTGTGACCCACTTCTCGGTAGGCCGCGCCTTCCGGCCTCTCGGCCCCCGAGCCCGGATCGGAGGACCGCGTGTCGGAAAGCGCAAACAAGGGTCATACTGTCGTCGTGACCCAACACCCACACTGTCGAAACATCGGCGGGACGGTTTGACGCAGCTTCACGAAGCGAAATCTGTCGGAGGCGGTCGGATTTAGCGCTCATGGGCACGCCCCTCGTCCATGGCTGCCTATCGCGCGGCAGTCAGCCTTAAATCCATAGCCGCACGCGGTAATGGCAGTCGACCGCCTACCCCAGAAACGAAAAGACCGACCGCTGGTGCGGCCGGCCGTTTCAGGTCGATTGGAATTCGTCGGATCGGCGAGACGAACCTGCGTTCAGAGCGCAAAATCGTCGAGCTTGGAGCCCTTGTTCAGCTTGGCGACCAGCCAATTGGGCTTGCGGCCACGGCCAGTCCACGTCTGCGTCTTATTGTCGGGATTGACAAAACGAGCAGCCGACGTCGATGCCTTGCCCTTTCCGCCGCGCCCTTTGGCCCCGATCAGATCATTGATCGTGAAGCCCGATTCCTCGGCAAGTGCCTCCATCTTCTGAATAATCTCCTGCCGCTCGCGCTGGCGCGCAGAGGCGATCGCCTGCTCCACGTCCGCCTTGTGAGCCATCAACTCCTTCAGAGACATCTTGTCGATATTGATGCTTGCCATCTTTGTTGTCTTTCCTTGCTTAGCCATTGTCGTCGTCTCGCTTGTTTGCCGGCGAAGCCGTTCGGTTACCGTTCCGTCTTATGTTTTCGACAAAATTGGTTGATGCCACCTTAAAGCAGCAACCCCATTCGGCCTACCGCCAGCAAAAAAATCGTGCCGGGTCATACAACGACGCTGAACCCTCCAGCCAACTCTCAGTTCGACATATATATCGCTACGCCCGGCAGTACAATTAGCCGAGTTGGATAAAGTGGAGAACGTGGCCGGAGGAATACGCCCCTGGTTCCGATTGTGCAGAGCCGCACGCAGACCAGCGTTCCAAGTCGACAAGACGGTGATTTTTCGGGAGAGAGAGGGCGTCAGGGGACCCTGAACGCGGAGAGGCTGTTACCACTGCCGCCGGTGCAATGCAATATCGGCCCATTCCAGAGGTGCGACCAATTCGCAGAACGGGGCAGGCCGGAAGGATCATGGAATGGGTCGCCGCCAACCCGCAACGGATCGCCTTTCAGGCTGAGACTCGACGGCCTTCGCGGCAATTCGGTGCCAACCCTGAAGGACGATCATTTGCTTGAACGGCAACGGATCTTTCGATTTTTCCGATCTCGACGATAACAAGCGCCGCGCTGAGCACCTGCTGCAGCGCGACCTTTTTTAGCCGCCGGCTATATGACGGGCGCAGCCGGAGATTTGCGTCCCGAAGCCAATCGCTTCGAGAGTTGGGGAACCATACCCGCAGTCCCTGCGTTAAGAGCAAGACGAGACCGGCAGAGCGAAGTCCGGCGCCAGATCCGGCGCCACGTTGCGCGGGCACTTGCCAGGGGGTAGTGTGGTCACAGCGGATGTCGTGGCATTCGAACAGCGGACCACCGTCCTGGCCGGACGAAATCCGCCGTCCGGTTTGCCTCGTCGGCCGACTTATCCACAGACGATAGCTCGCCGAGCGGGCTTCGAAGGGAGGCATTGGGTCATGCGCGTTGGCGATCCGAGCACGGTACGCGCAATCGTCGGCCCCCGCGGCCTCGCCCCTCAGCGCCCCATCCGCTCAAACCACGTCGGAACGCCGGGACATCCTTCAGTCGAACTGTCCAAACGTCCGACACGTGAAAAACCGAATTCCACCAGAGGTCAGAGATGACGTTCACGCTTCCGCCGCTTCCTTACGCCTATGATGCCCTTGGCCCGTATATGTCGGCCGAGACACTGCAATTCCACCACGACAAGCACCACCAAGCCTACGTGGACAAAGGTAATGAGCTTGCCGGCGCCGGCTCGAAGTACGACGGGATGAGCATCGAGGAGATCTGCGGCAAGGCATTCGCCAGCGGCGATCAGGGGGTCGTCAATCAGATCGGCCAGCACTTCAATCACATCCATTTCTGGCAGTGGATGCGCGCCGGCGGTGGTGGCAAGAAGGTGCCGGGCAAGCTCGAAAAGATGCTGGAAGCCTACGGCGGCTTCGACAAGATGCGCCACGACTTCATCGAGGCCGGCAAGGGCCAGTTCGGCTCGGGCTGGTGCTGGCTCGCCGTCAAGGACGGACAGCTGATCGTCTCCAAGACGCCCAACGGCGAAAATCCGCTGATGCACGGTGCCAAGCCGATCCTCGGCTGCGATGTGTGGGAGCACAGCTATTATATCGACTATCGCAATGCCCGCCCGAAGTACCTCGAGGCCTTCTTCGACAATCTCGTCAACTGGGAGCACGTCGAAGAGATGATCGGCTGAGGCCGTTTGAGGCGGCTCCAGGACGGCGATCTTTTCCGACCTCCGGGCCACAGTGCAAGACGGACCTTTACGCCCGGCTCAGGGGAACCTGCGCCGGGCGTTCTGTATCCAAAGCGTGCTAGTAACCGTCCGGCGTGCGAAGTAATTTCAATCAACCGATCCCGGCCAACTTGGTGGCATGCGCGGCGCCCCGTCGGCGGCAACACTTTCTTGCCTCCAATGCGACATACTGACGTGCGGTGTGGCGCCATGGCGCTGCGCCCAGGTTGTCGCGGTGCAACAGAACGGCTAAGTGTCGGGCGTGGGGTTGGGGTCGACGACGATCGGATTGCGCGATCGGCGGCCTGACGCTTCCCGGGGGTTGATGCATGCGTCGTGGGAATTGGATCAGGGCCGTTTGGTTCGGCGTGATTGCGATCGCCGCGAGCCTCGCTGGCGGCTGCGCGTCGACCACGCTGCGCCAGGGCATCGACGACGCGCTGATCGCCCAGCACGCAACCGTCGCCGATCTGCCGGGTATTCGCTTCTGGGGCGACGAAGTTCCCAGAGACCTCAAGGCGACCATGCGGGTTCGGTTGCCGAATCTCGCCAAGCTCGCCTCCAACACGCGGGGCGCCGATGGCCGCGGCCAGATCGAGATCCTGGCCCTATCCGGCGGCGGCGGCGATGGCGCCTTCGGTGCCGGCTTCCTCAAGGGCTGGACCGAAAGCGGTACGCGTCCCGTGTTCGAGAGCGTGACCGGCGTCAGCGCGGGCGCCATCATCGCGCCGTTCGCGTATCTCGGGCCCCGCTACGATAAAACCCTCGAGGAAATCTGGACCCAGTACCAGACTTCGCAACTCGTGACCGCCCAGATCCTGCCCGGCCTGCTCGGCGGTTCGGCGCTCGCCGATACCGCGCCACTGGCCTCGCTGATCGCCAAATATGTGGACCGCAAGCTGCTGCGCGAGATCGCCCGGGCCTACCGCCAGGACGGTCGCGTGCTCCTGGTCGGTACGACCAATCTCGACGCCCAGCGCCCCGTCGTCTGGAACATGGGTGAGATCGCGGCCATCGGGACCCAGGAAGCGCTCGATCTCTTCCGCAAGGTCATCATGGCCTCGGCCGCCATCCCCGGCGCGTTCCCGCCGGTGTCGATCCCGGTGGCGGTCAACGGCCAGCAGTTCACCGAGTTGCATGTCGACGGCGGCACCACGCGGGAAATCTTCGTGGCCCCGGTCCAAGTGCCGCTCGATGCCTTCAACGTGTTCTACGACAAGCCGCCGCACCGCAAGCTGTTCATCATCTCCAACATGAAGATCTCGCCGGAGCAGAAAGTGATCGAGGCGCAGACGATCTCGATTGCCGCCCGTGCCATCACCACGCTCATCAAGAGCCAGAGCCAGGGCGAGATCTACCGCAGCTACCGGATGGCCAAGGACGCTGGCGCGGATTTCCACTTCATCTCGGTGCCCGCCTCGTTCGAGATGCAGGCCAAGGAGTTCTTCGATCCCGACTATCAGCGCGCCTTGTTCGAGACCGGCGAATTGCTCGGCCGCAAAGGCGCTTCGGCCTGGCTGAAGGAGCCGCCAGATCAGGTTCGCGTCAGCGAGCGCTGAAGGGGCGACGGCATACCTGTCGAAAATCCGAAATCAGCGGGACGGCGCGAGGCTGTCGAGATAGGCCAGGAACGCCTCGATCTCCTCGGAGCCGAACACGAAGACAGGCATATCCGGATGGCCCGAGACGATGCCTTCCGCCAGCGCTTCTGCAAGGTCCTCGCTGGGATAGCGCGTCACCACCACGCGGAACGGCGGCGCCTTGGCGTGCGGGCTCGTGTCGTCGCTGCCTATGGCGTGGCAGCGGGCGCACTTCTCCTCGACGATCGCTTGGCCCTGGGCCACAAGGCTCGCCTGGAGCTGCGCGTCGCCGGCCAGGGCCGATGGCATCACCGCCATTGCCAGGAGGCCAGCAGCCACAGTCATAGCTTTCATCTCAGAAGATCCCCTCGCATCAACCAACCGGCCGATCATGACCGTAGAACCCGCCAAGCCCAATGATTGCGGTCAAGAGCGCTGACGCACCCTGTCGAGTTCCCTTAGTGTCGTGGCGCTGTCGATGACAGTCAGAACAGCCGCGTGCGCCCGAAGATCTGCTTCATGATGGCCCCCGTGATACGGCGCATGAGCGAGGACTTGGCATAATCGACGGCCTTGTCGGCCATCGACTTGCCGCCGCGCGGCCCCTTTTCGAAGGCCTGCTTGGCCAGCCAATCGCCCCAACCGGCACCACCCGTCGTCTCGGCCTGCAACTCGGCCTCCTTGCGGACGAGATCGCCGGCGCGCTTGGCCAGCAACTCATGCGCGCTTTCGCGGTCGACGGCGGTGTCGTACTTGCCGGCGACCGGACTGCGGCCGATCAACTCGCGGCGCTGCTCGGGGCTGACCGGACCGATCTGGCCCTCCGGCGGGCGGATCAGCGTGCGCTCCACCATCGAGGGTTCGCCCTTGTTCTGCAGCGTCGAGACCAGAGCCTCGCCGACGGCCAACTCCAAGATCGCCGTCTCGGTATTGAGCGCAGGGTTCTGGCGGAAGGTGCTGGCGGCCGCCTTCACCGCTTTCTGCTCGCGCGGCGTGAAGGCGCGCAGAGCATGCTGGACGCGGTTGCCGAGCTGGGAGGAGACGGTATCGGGCACGTCGAGCGGGTTCTGCGTGATGAAATACACGCCGACGCCCTTGGAGCGGATCAGGCGGGCGACCTGCTCGATACGCTCCATCAGCGGCTTGGGCGCATCCGAGAACAGCAGGTGGGCTTCATCGAAGAAGAACACGAGTTTGGGCTTCGGCTGATCGCCGACCTCCGGCAGGGTCTGCCAGAGCTTGGTCAGCAGCCACAGCAGGAACGTGGAATAGAGCCGCGGCCGCTCCATCAGCTTGTCGGCGACCATCAGGTTGACGATGCCGCGCCCGTCCATGGCGACGCGCATCAGGTCGTTGATGTCGACGGCCGGCTCACCGAAGAACTTCTCGGCGCCCTGTTCCTCCAGCACCAGCAGCCGGCGCTGGATCGAGCCGACCGAGGCGGGGGCGATGTTGCCGTACTGCGTCGACAGCTCCTTGGAGCGCGAGCCGACGTTGTTGAGGACCGCCCGCAGGTCCTTGAGATCCAGCAGCAGGAAGTCCTTGTGGCCGGCTGCGACTTCGTCGGCCGCGACCCGGAAGACGATGTTGAGCACGCCTTCCTGAACGTCGTTGAGTTCCAACAGCCGCGACAGCAGCAGCGGCCCCATGTCGGCAACCGTCGCGCGCACGGGATGGCCCTGCTCGCCGAACACGTCCCAGAACACGGTCGGGAAGGCCTGATTGGAGTAGTCGGTGAGGCCGATCTTCTCCAGACGCTTGACGATGAAGTCCTTTTTACTGCCAGCCGCCGCGATGCCCGAGAGATCGCCCTTGACGTCGGCGGCAAAGACCGGGACGCCAGCCCTGGAGAACCCCTCGGCGAGCGTCTGCAGTGTCACGGTCTTGCCCGTGCCGGTCGCCCCGGTGATGAGGCCATGACGGTTGGCGAGCTTGAGCTCGAGATACTCCGGCTTGACGCTCGTGCCGAGATAGATCTTGCCGTCTTGCAGCATGCTCTCGCTCATGGATCTCAGGCCTCGTTTCCGCTCATCCGGTCCGCTGTCGTCTGCCGAGGCCGAACCAAGGCCCACCGGCTGCGACTCGCACGCCAACATATCAGCGCCCTCATGGCACGATGCCCCCGGTTTGCAAAGCGCGGTTGCATCAACGACCGCCCGGAACCCACTGCAAAAAAGTTGTTCTGCAAATGCCGGTAACGCAAACTGATGGCCTGCGTCCGTCAGGCATCGGCCACCTCAGCCGAAGGCCCGATAGCCGGGGTTTGCGGCTTCGGCTACCTCAGCAGACCTGCAGGGGTGCCTAACGTTGCCTCAGCGACGACCTCTCGCCATACTCGGCATTGCGGCGCAACATGAGCGTGCCCCACGAAATGCGCAGTCGTAGCCAACCACGAGGAGCCCCTCCATGCCAGCCGAGCCGACGCTGACGCTTGCCGCCTCCTTCCCGACGCCGACGCACGAGGAGTGGGTGAAGCTCGTCGAAGAGGCGCTCAAGGGGGCGAGCCTGGAGAAGCGTCTGGTCACACGCTCGGCCGACGGCCTGCGGGTCGAGCCGCTTTACCCGCGCCGGCCCGATGCAACTCCCGTTCTCCGCGCAGCGGCCGGGCAGCC
>JBGSQO010000448.1:0-2128 GCA_041738055.1 Filomicrobium sp. | reverse complement strand
GCGGGTCGAGGTCGCGGTAGATCAGGTCCACGAGACCATCGATGCTGCCCACGCCTGAGCGGATGGCGCCGAGGATCGCCTGCTCGCGCCAGCGCCGATGCAACAGATAAGCGCGCACCGAGCGCTGGGCGGCTTCGAGACGCCCGCCATGCCCCGGCAGGAAGAGATCGATCGCGCGGGCGAGCAGCAGTTCGAGGGAGGCGAGATAATCGCCCATGTCGCCTTCCGGCGGCGCGATCACCGTCGTATTCCAGGCCATGACATGGTCGCCGGAAAAGATCACGCCACGGGATTTGAGGTCGAAGCACAGGTGGTCGGGGGCGTGTCCGGGCGTGTGTAACGCTTCCAATGCCCAGTCGTCGCCGGTGATGACGTCGCCGTGGCCGAGGCGGATATCGGGGGCGAAATCCGGGTCGATGAATTCACGACCCGAGGGACTGCGGATGGCGTCCGGCGTCGGCAGGTGGGCCCGGCCAAAACCGCAGCTCTGTGCGCCGGTCGCCGCCTGCAGCCGCGCCAAGCCGTCGACATGATCGCGATGCGTGTGCGTGATCAGGATGTGGGTGATGGGTCGGCCGCCCGCCGCTGCCAGGATCGCGTCGATATGGCGGGGATCGTCGGGGCCGGGGTCGATGACGGCGAGTGAGGTCGAGCCGACGAGGTAGGTGTTGGTCCCCTTGAAGGTGAACGGCCCCGGGTTCTCGGCGACGAGACGCACGACGCCGGGCAGCATGCCCATGGGCTGGCCGTACTCGAAGGTCATGGTGCGCTTGAAGACGAGCGCGGCGTCGGTCGGTTTCGGCTGCATCCTGGCCTGACGTGTCGGGTGAGTGAAGTTGAATTGTTGGCGGGCTCGACCTGAGCGTCAAGCGAACTTGCGCGGGGATTTGCTGTGGGAAATCGCAGCCGGCCAGCCCTGACCGCCCGATTGGCCGTACCGACATGCCAAAAGCCACAATCCTGCCTAATGTGGCGTCGCAATCTCCGGTGTGGATCGAACCGATTGGCTGGCGGAAACGTTATTTATTAGCATTAATGAGTGCCTAAGGTCTGTTCCAGTATTCTCCAAAACGGCCGTCTCGGACGACGGCGAGTGAGCAGCATCGCCATGATTGCGCCGCACTTTCCGTTGGTGCGGTGCATTAATTAGCGCCCACGAATGCTGCAGACGCGAGATTTGTGCCAATACGAACTGTCAATGCGAAAATCTCTTGACCTGCGACAGGAATGGCACATCATTGGATGCGGTAGTTGGGACTCCAATGGCATCCGCCGACGGGGTCCGGCGTAGGCGAGAAGGTGGATGCGATGCGCGCGAAGGTTCGTAGGCAGGTGTCGGGACGGAGCCTGACGACGCTCATGTCGGCTGCACACGCGGCTGGGTTCGCCATGGTCCACGTCGATGACGTCGATCGCGACAGGATGGACGGTGCCATCGACGATCCTGCCGAGCACGTGCCGGGGGTGGCTGGCTACGTTCATGGCTATGTCGATGTCAGTGCGCGTCGCCCGAAGTCGCAGGCGCTGGTCGTCACCACCGGGCCAGCCGTGAGGCTGACGTCCGCGTCGACGCAAGCTGCCGTCGCCGACTGGTTCCGATCCCTCGGTGTGGGCATGCTCGGCGGGCGCGTCGCTACGCCTTGAGGTCATTTGATCCCCTGTGGGACCGACAGACGAAGGGCGGCCGGCGAACAGCCCGCCGCCCTAGCCATTTCTACCCTCGAGGCTACGGGCCAGCGTCGCGGTCCTCGGCCAGCCAGTCCAGCACCTCGTCGAATGCCGACAGAACCCAGAAGTGCCCGGCGCCGGCTGGCCGTTCGAGCGAACATCCTGGAATTTGACCTGCAAGACGAATGGCGGCGGCCTGCGGCACGTTGCGGTCAGCCGTGCCGATCCAGAGCCGGGCGCGTGCTGTGATGTGTCCTGGGTCGGCGCCCCAATCGCGCGAAAACAACGCCATGTCGATTCGAGGCCCGGCAACGCCACGTCCGATGCCTGCCGTAAACGTTTCGGCGAGTTGGAGGCGAACCTCGCGTCTGGCAAGCACCTTGCGGTCCGGTCGCCCGGCCCGCGCCGAGACCAGCCGGATGGCTGCATCCGGACTGATGGCGAGGGCTGCCCGCAGAAC
>JBGSQO010000281.1:0-2889 GCA_041738055.1 Filomicrobium sp. | reverse complement strand
TTACGGGCGGCTGTTTGCCGAGCGCGGCTGGCCGATCGACGCTGAGGACCGCGCGGCGCTGGTGCTGTTTCCGGAGATGGACGTGACCGCGCCGGTACCCGAGATCACGACCGCCTGCTGGGGCATCCTGAGCAAGGCGCCGAGCGACGTCATGTGCGCCACCTCACGCATGGTGGTGAAGCGCAAGGGGGCCGATCAGCCGGTCGTGCTGCCGTGTACGCTGCTGCCCTACGAGCCGGCCTTCGAGATGGGTTCGACGCTGACCCAAGCGGCGGTGGCGAACGGCGGCATGTTTGACAAGGGCGCGGTCAAGCTCTGCCATCCCCATTGCGCCAAGTTCTGCGTGCTAGGCGGGGCAAGTTGTTCGTAACCGTCGGGCGTCGCCGTTCGGCGGGAAATGGGCCGAAATCAACCTGACGCCATCCCGCCCTGCCTCCCCCGCTTCCTTCTCAACCGGAACACCGCCTTTTCGCCGAACAGGTTCTGCAGGCTGACGGAGCGCTTGATCGGCAGGCGGCGACCGGCGGAGCTGAAGGCCACCGCCTCTTCGATCTCGGCGTCGAGGCTGTCGCACAGGTCGACGAAATCGCGGATCGTGCACAGGTGCGCGTCCGGGCTGTCGTACCACTCCTCCGGCAGGCTCGTCGTCTTCGGCATGCGCCCATGCGCCAGAAGCTCCAGTCGGATCTTCCAGTGGCCGAAATTCGGGAACGAGACGATGGCGTGGCGGCCGATGCGTAAGAGGTTCTCCAGCACCCGGCGCGGCTGCTGCGTGGCCTGGATCGTCAGCGACAGGATCGCATAGTCGAACGCCTGGTCGGGGTAGTGCGCCAGATCGCGGTCGGCATCGCCCTGGATCACCGAAAGACCGCGCTTCACACAGGCGTTGACCTTGTCGCGGGAGAGTTCGACCCCGCGCCCGTCCACCGCCTTGGTGTCGGCCAGCAGCTGCAGCAGTGCGCCGTCGCCGCAGCCGACGTCGAGAACGCGCGAACCCGGCGCCACCATCTCTGCGATCAGCAGGTGGTCGACGCGATGCGTCTGGGCAGGCGTGTCGGTCGATGTCGTCAGCACGGGTGTTTCCCTCAACTCAGCGGGTGGTCGCTGCGCGAGCGGGGCCAGCCCCGCACCCCGCTGGGAGGCGCAGCCTCCCAGACCCACCAGTTTTTATTACCTAGTAACAAAAGACGGGGGTGTCGGGGGCGTCCCCCGACCGGGGTGCAGGGCGAGTAGCCCTGCTCGCGAAGCGAAATCGATCACATCTTCAACCCCCGCCGGGCTGCGCACGAGCCGATGAAGCCGCGGATGGTGGCGAAGAACTCCGGCTCCTCCAGCAGGAACGCGTCGTGGCCCTTGGTGCTGTCGATCTCGACGTAGGAGACGTTGGCGGCAACCGCGTTGAGCGCCTGCACGATCTCGCGGCTCTCGCGCGGCGGATACAGCCAGTCGGAAGTGAAGGAGACCACGCAGAACCGCGTGCGCGTGCCCTTGAAGGCGCCCGCCAGCACGTCGCCATGCTCGGCGGCCATGTCGAAATAGTCCATGGCGCGGGTGATGTAGAGGTAGCTGTTGGCATCGAAGCGGTCGACGAAGGTGGAGCCCTGGTGGCGCAGGTAGCTCTCGATCTGGAAGTCGGCGCCGAAGGAGAACGTGCGGTCGGCGCGACCCTGCAGGCGGCGGCCGAATTTTTCGTGGAGCGCCTCCTCCGAGAGATACGTGATGTGGGCGGCCATGCGGGCAACCGCGAGTCCCCGGCGCGGGACCTTGTCGTGGGCGTAGTAGTCGCCCTTTTCCCAGTCGGGGTCGGCCATGACGGCTTGGCGCCCGACCTCGTGGAAGGCGATGTTCTGGGCCGAATGCCAGGGCGCGGTGGCGATCGGCGCGCAGGAGAAGACGCGCTCGGAATAGCGCGAGGCCCATTCCAGCACCTGCATGCCGCCCATCGAGCCGCCGACGACGCAGAACAGCTGGCCGATGCCGAGATGGTCGATCAGGCGGGCCTGGGCGTCGACCATGTCGCCGATGGTGATGACGGGAAAGTCGAGGCCGAACGGGCGGCCGGTCGCCGGATCGATGGAGGCGGGCCCGGTCGAGCCCATGCAGCCGCCCAGGATGTTGGAGCAGATGACGAAGAAGCGGTCAGTGTCGATCGGCTGGCCCGGGCCGATCAGCGTCTTCCACCAGCCCTCCTTTTTCGTGATGGGGTGGGGGCTCGCCACGTATTGGTCGCCGGTCAGGGCGTGGCAGACGAGCACGGCGTTGGATTTGTCGGCATTCAGCGTGCCGTAGGTCTTGTAGGCGATGCGGAAGGGGCCGAGCAGGCGGCCACAGTCGAGTTCGAGGGGCTCGGAGGCCGGGAAGTCGACGAATTCGCTGATCGGCTCGCGCATGACGCGGTAACGCTCGGCGAGCGAGGGCACGGCCGACACGACCGGGGCGTCGGCGTCGCGGCGCTGGGGCAGGCTCGATGACAGACTGCTGGGGGACATGGTGCTGCGCCCTCCTTGGCCCTGACGCCGCGATCTGACGTCAGGTGACAGGGCCGGGCTCATGACGAGCGCGCGGCCTGTTTAGCGAGTTGTTTTACGTGGTTGCAAGCCGGCCGGCCAAATCACCACGGATCGGATCGTGTGGATATCGGACCGCGGGAGGCCGCGTCAAGGGCGGCGAAAGTGGGCGTGGGGCAATCGTGGGCGAGCGCGCTTTGCTTTCGGGGCGGGGCTCGTCTATCTAGCTCAGACACCGATTTGATCTCGACTCGCGCTTCGAAGGCCCACGCTCATGCTCACGCCCAAGCCCGGAATTCTCGACATCGACGCCTACGTGCCGGGCGACAGCCATGCCGGCAGCGGCGGCCGCCAGATCAAGCTCTCCTCCAACGAGACGCCG
>JBGSQO010000422.1:0-1544 GCA_041738055.1 Filomicrobium sp. | reverse complement strand
CTACCGCGTGCCCGGCGCCGTCACGGTCGCCGACACGGGCGAAGCCAAGCGCGTGCAACTCTCCCGCCAGGAGATCGGGCCGACGCTGTCGATCAAGACCGTGCCCAAGCTCGACGACCGCGCCTATCTGTATGTGAAGTTCAAGGCCCCCGCACAGGCGCCCCTGCTGCCCGGCAACGTCTCGCTGTTCCGCGACGGCACGTTCGTCGGCACCGGCCAATTGCCGCTGGTGGCTGGCGGGGAAGAGCGCGAACTCGGGTTCGGAACGGATGATCTGGTCCGCGTGCGCCACGCCATCGCCGAGGAGACGCGTGGGGAGACCGGTATCATCTCCTCGTCGCGCACCGACGTGCGCCAGTACAAGATCACGGTCAAGAACCTGCACGAGCGGGCCATCGACGTCACCGTGCTCGACCAGATTCCGGCGACCAGGAACGAGGCCATCACCGTCGATCTGATCGGCCGCAGTCAACCCACCAAGCGCGATCTCGACGACAAGCGCGGCGTGCTGGCCTGGGACGTGACGCTGGCGCCCGACGAGGAGAAGGCGATCGACTTCGGCTACAAGGTCTCATGGCCAGCCGCCAAGCAGATTCGCTACGGGCGCTGAGCTCGCCGAGTTGGTTGGCCGCCCGGTCCACAAGCGTCAGCAAACTGTCACGCTTGGCTCTTTCCCTGACGCGAGAGCCCGCTATACTGCTCCAAAGCCCTGGCGTCTCCGCTGGGGCTTTCACGTGTCGGAAGGAACGCAATGTCGAACGTCGTGGTTGTGGGCGCCCAATGGGGCGACGAGGGCAAAGGCAAGATCGTCGATTGGCTCTCTGAACGCGCCGATATCGTCGTGCGCTTCCAGGGCGGGCACAATGCCGGCCATACGCTCGTCATCGGCGGCGTCACCTACAAGCTGTCGCTGCTGCCCTCGGGCGTCGTGCGGCCGGGCAAGGTCGGCATCATCGGCAACGGCGTCGTCATCGACCCGTGGGCGCTGTGCTCGGAGATCGAGCGGGTGACCGGCCAGGGCGTCGCCGTCACTCATGAGAACCTGCGAATCGCCGAGAACGCGACGCTGATCCTGCCGCTGCACCGCGAGCTGGACCAGATGCGCGAGGAGGCCGCCGGGACCGGCAAGATCGGCACCACCGGGCGCGGTATCGGTCCGGCCTACGAGGACAAGGTTGGCCGCCGCGCCATCCGCGTCAACGACCTCATCAATCTGGACACCCTCGGGCCGAAGGTCGACCGTATCCTGGTTCATCACAACGCGCTGCGCCGGGGGCTGGGCAAGCCCGAGGTCGCCCGCGAGACGCTGATGAGCGAGCTGGCCGAGATCCGCGGCAAGATCCTGCCTTTCGTCGATTGCGTGTGGGACCTGCTCGACACCGCGCGGCGGGCCGGCAAGCGCATCCTGTTCGAGGGCGCGCAGGGGACGCTGCTCGACATCGACCACGGCACCTATCCGTTCGTCACCTCCTCCAACACGGTCGCCGGGCAGGCGGCAACGGGCTCGGGTCTTGGCCCGCACGCCGTCGGCTACGTGCTCGGCA
>JBGSQO010000412.1:0-3759 GCA_041738055.1 Filomicrobium sp. | reverse complement strand
GGTTGGGGCTGCTGCTCGTGGCGCTCGCATGGCTCGCAGAATGGCGGGCGGTAGCGCTGTGGCTGTTGCTGGCGGTGGGCGTGTGCTGGGCGGATGCGGGGATCGTCCTGGCCAACGGCGGCCCCCGGCTGGCGGTCGGCTTCCATCTCGGCTCGGGGGTCTATTGCCTCGTCGCTGGAGTCATGGCGTGGCGGCTGTCCCGCCTCACGCTTTAACCTCTCTGTAAGGCCGACTCTGGCAAGCCTGACGTGGAAATGGCACAAATCTCGCTCACTCATGGGCTTTCCAGATGCCCGGACAGCGTCGCGCCGCGCGCGGGCTCCGGCGGGAGACGACGAGGATGATCGACAACCTGTTCCTGCTCGCCATGGCCTCGCTCGGCTGGGGCCTGAGCCTCGCCACCTACCGGCTGTTCGCCCGCCGCTTCGCCTGGCTGATGGGCGCGCTGCATGCCGACCTGCCGGCGATCCCGATCCTCGTCGGTCTGATCGCGGTGCTGGCGGGCGTGATGTTTGCGGCCGCGCGCGGAGCCGAGAACGGCGGCTGGTTCATGATCGGCTTCGGCTTCCTGCTCGCGCTGTTCTGGACCGGGTTCCTTCGCGTCGGCTCGCAGATCTCGCTGTTCCTGGCGCCGTTTGCCGCTTTCATGCTGGTCATCGGCTGGTTCTCGGTCCCACTCGGCTTCGGTATCGAGGGCTGGGCCAACAAGACGCCGGGCGAACTGTTGCAGCGCACGCCGCCGGCGGTGGAGCGGGATTTTGATCGCGCTCCCTACGGGCGTTGAAGCGCTCCTGCGGGGCATGCCGCCATTCGTTGCGCCTTCCGACACTCGTTCCGAGCGCCGGCCGGAAGGCGTGGCCTGCCGCGAGGTGGGTCAAAACTACTGCGGGTTGGTATCATTCCCTCATGCTGCCATTGGCCAGCTAGACCGCGCCCTTGCTTTGCGGCTCTGATGCCCTTAACGACGTGCTCGCGGCCGGACGGGACCCTCCCTTCCGGCTCGAAGTCTTGCTGCGGTCCGACGTGCTGGCGCGCTCTCGCCGGGACGAACGGGGGCCGCGATCAGTGGATCAGGAGAGCCGATGGCCGTCCGTCGCCTTCACCCGGAACAACCCGCCTCGTTCGCCTTCACGCCGGACAATCTGGCCTGGGCGCAGGAGATGATTGGCCACTATCCGCCCGGCCAGCAGGCCTCCGCCGTCATTCCGCTGATGTGGCGCGCGCAGGAGCAGGAGGGCTGGCTGACCGAGCCGGCGATCCGCTATCTCGCCGACATGCTGGGCATGGCCTACATCCGTGTCTACGAGGTCGCGACCTTCTACACGATGTTCCAACTGGCCCCGGTCGGCCGCAAGGCGCACGTGCAGGTCTGCGGCACGACGCCCTGCATGCTGCGCGGCTCGGAGGGATTGATCGAGACCTGCAAGCAGCGCATTGCCCCGCACGCGCACGACTTGTCCGCCGACGGGAATTTCTCCTGGGAGGAAGTCGAGTGCCTCGGCTCCTGCGCCAACGCGCCGATGGTCCAGATCTGGTCCGACACGTACGAAGACCTGACGCCGGAGCTGCTGGAGAAAGTGCTCGACGGCTTTGCCGGTAGGGGTCCGATGGCGAAACCCGGATCGCAGACAGGGCGCACGGCCTCCTGCCCCGCCGGCGGGCCGACCAGCCTGACGACAATTCCCGTGGCCGCGGCGAGCGGCGGCAAGACTGAGGTTTGAGGGCGCACCACCATGCTCGCTGATAAGGACCGCATCTTCACGAACCTCTACGGCTTCGGCGATCCGGGGCTGAAGGGCGCTCTCGCGCGCGGCAACTGGAACGGCACCAAGGGCTTCATCGACCAGGGCCACGACTGGATCATCGACGAAGTGAAGGCATCAGGCCTGCGCGGTCGCGGCGGCGCGGGGTTCCCCACGGGCCTGAAGTGGTCGTTCATGCCGAAGAACGATAGCCGTCCGAGCTATCTCGTCATCAACGCCGACGAATCCGAGCCCGGCTCCTGCAAGGACCGCGAGATCGCCCGCCACGATCCGCATCTCCTGATCGAAGGCGCGCTGCTGGCCTCCTTCGCCATGCGTGCGCACACCTGCTACGTCTATTTCCGCGGCGAGTACATCCGTGAGCGCGAGGCCTTCCAGCGCGCCGTCGATGAGGCCTATGCCGCCCGCCTGATCGGCAAGGGCAACGCTCACGGCTGGGATTTCGACCTCTACGTCCACCATGGTGCCGGCGCCTACATCTGCGGCGAGGAGACGGCACTTCTCGAAAGCCTCGAAGGCAAGAAGGGCCAGCCGCGCCTGAAGCCGCCGTTCCCAGCCGGCTGCGGGCTTTATGGCGCGCCGACGACCATCAACAACGTCGAGAGCATCGCGGTAGTTCCGGATATCTTGCGGCGCGGCGCAACGTGGTTCTCAGGCCTCGGCAAGCCCAACAACACCGGCACCAAGCTGTTCCAGATCTCCGGACACGTGGAAAAGCCCTGCGTGGTCGAGGAGGAGATGGGCATTCCGCTGCGCGAACTCATCGACAAGCATTGCGGCGGCGTGCGCGGCGGCTGGAAGAACCTGAAATGCGTCATCCCCGGCGGCTCGTCGGTTCCGCTGGTCCCGGCTGAGCTGTGCGACGACCTCACCATGGACTTCGACGCGTTGTCGAAGGTGAAGTCGGGCCTGGGGACGGCCGCCGTCATCGTGATGGACCGCTCGACCGACGTCATCAAAGCCATCGCCCGGCTGTCGTACTTCTACAAGCACGAGAGCTGCGGCCAGTGCACGCCCTGCCGTGAGGGCACCGGTTGGATGTGGCGCGTGATGGAGCGGCTGGTCAAGGGCGAGGCCGAAAAGCGCGAAATCGACCTGCTGTTCGAAGTGACCAAGCAGGTCGAGGGCCATACGATCTGCGCGCTGGGCGATGCGGCGGCTTGGCCGATCCAGGGCCTCATCCGCCATTACCGCCCCGAGATCGAGGCGCGCATCGACGGCTATAAGGCGGCGCATCGGCACGCGGCGGAGTGAAGTGAAGACGTAGGGGCCTTGCCCCCACGACCCCCACCAAGGCCTTGGGCCTTGGAACCATCACTGGGAGGTTGGGGCGCGACCGTCGCCCAGACGCAGGCAAACAGGCTTCGCCTGCGCGGGGTCTGGGGGCGCATCCAACACCAGTTTACTGAGTGTTGGCTGGGCAGAGCCCCCGACTTCACGCTATCCCTCCGGCAACTCCGCCAGCGACACCTGCAACTCGGGCGCGGCCTCGAGGGCGATGCGCTCGGCCGGCTCGACGTCGGTCACGCTCGCATAGCCCTCGGCAGACGGCTCCCGGAACACGGTCGTGACCCGGTTCGGCGCATTGATGACCCAGTATTCGCGGACACCAGCGGCGGCGTATTCGGCGGCCTTGCGCTTGCGATCGTAGGCGAGCGTCGTATCGGACACCTCGACCACCAGCAGGACCGTTGCGGGGCGGACATCCGGGGCGACGAGGTGGGCCGGATAGACGATGATATCCGGGACCGGCTCGTAGTCGTCCGAGAGCCGGAGCGGGGTCTCCGTCGCCATCTTCAAGTTGCGTGGTCCGCTGCGCAGCCAAAAAATCACCAATTCGCTGCGCAGGATCTCATGGATGCGGCCCTTCGGGCTCATGACGACGATGTCCCCCCCGATGAGCTCGACGCGCTCCTCCGGCCCGAGGATGCCGGCCTGTTCCATGGCGCGCAGTTCATCGGCCGTGAAGCGGCGGCGCGGCAGACCGTCGGCAGCC
>JBGSQO010000403.1:0-4565 GCA_041738055.1 Filomicrobium sp. | reverse complement strand
GCGGACCGCCGAGGATCTCGTCGAGGACTGCGACGCCGGCCGCCTCGACCTCGCGCGAGCGCAAGGCGTCCGGCTCCAGCGAAAGGTGTGCCCAGTCGGCGCGACCCAACATGGCGACGAAATCGGCAAGCCCTCCGCGCGACAGGGTCAGCCGCTCTAGATGGCGGGTCAGGTCCGCAAAAAGGAGTGCGGCGGCGCTCTCGACAGCCGCGCGCGGCACGGCAAAGGCGACAACGAGCGAATCGATGGCCTCGGCAGGCAGGCTCTTCGACAGCAGAGGGGCGACTGGGGGCATGATCTCTTCCCGGAATGTATAAGACGGCGTGGCCTTAGCATGCTGACTGCCCGGCAGACGAGATGGTTGTGCGCTGCCCGCGCAGCCGTCGCAGCAAGATCAGGCGGGAAGGCCCTTCACTCTTCAACCAAAAGCCGATGTGCCCGTGTTGCAACGCCGCAGCACATTTGGCATGGTCCGCGCGCCTAATCCGCAAGCAGGGAGCGGATGAGCGCTGCGGCGGCGGTGGACGTTCCATCGCGGCGCGGTACCGGACGTCGTGTGTCGGCCCAGAGGGGAAACGATCAATGGATCAGATATTGTGGGGGATCATCGGGTGCGGTGCACTCTCCCTCCTTTACGCTCTTTATACCATCCAGTCGGTGATGGCGGCTGACGCCGGCAACGCCCGCATGCAGGAAATCGCCGGCTTCATCCGCGAGGGCGCGCAGGCCTACCTCAACCGCCAGTACACGACGATCGCGATGGTCGGCGTCGTCATCCTCGCGATTGCCTGGGCGCTGCTCGGACCGCTCGTCGCGGTCGGCTTCCTCGTCGGCGCCGTGCTGTCGGGCATCGCCGGCTACATCGGCATGTGGGTCTCGGTCAGGGCCAACGTCCGCACTGCTCAAGCCGCCTCGCAGTCGCTAGCCGCCGGCCTCGACATCGCCTTCAAATCGGGCGCCGTCACGGGCATGCTGGTCGCCGGCCTCGCGCTACTCGGCGTGTCCATCTACTACTTCGTGCTGACCAGCAGCATGGGTCTGGCCCCCGGTAGCCGCACGGTGATCGACGCGCTCGTCGCCCTCGGCTTCGGCGCCTCGCTGATCTCGATCTTCGCCCGTCTCGGCGGCGGTATCTTCACTAAGGGTGCGGACGTCGGCGGCGATCTCGTCGGCAAGGTGGAAGCAGGCATCCCCGAGGACGATCCGCGCAACCCGGCGACGATTGCCGACAACGTCGGTGACAACGTCGGCGACTGCGCCGGCATGGCCGCCGACCTGTTCGAGACCTACGCGGTGACGGTCGTCGCCACGATGGTGCTCGCGGCGATCCTCTTCGCCGGCAATCCGACGATGATGGTCTACCCGCTCGCCATCTGCGCGGCGTGCATCGTCACCTCGATCATCGGCACGTTCTTCGTCAAGCTCGGCTCCAACAGCTCCATCATGGGCGCCCTCTACAAGGGCTTCATCGCGTCGGCCGTGCTGTCGGTCGCCGGTGTCTATGCCGCCAACCACTTCGTACTCGGCGGGAACATGGGCGAGGTCGCCAAGACCATCGACGGCCTCTCGATCACCGGCCAGAACCTGCTGCTGTGCGCCCTCGTCGGCCTCGGCGTCACCGGCCTCATCGTCTGGATTACCGAGTTCTACACCGGCATCGGCTTCCGTCCGGTCCGCTCCATCAGCCAGGCGTCCGTGACCGGCCACGGCACCAACGTCATCCAGGGCCTCGCCGTCTCGCTCGAGTCGACGGCGCTGCCGACCCTCGTGATCGTCGGCGGCATCCTGCTGACCTTCAACCTCGCCGGTCTCTACGGTACGGCGATTGCAACTACGACGATGCTGGGTCTCGCCGGCATGGTCGTGGCCCTCGACGCCTTCGGCCCCGTGACCGACAACGCCGGCGGCATTGCCGAGATGGCGGGTCTGCCCAAGGAGGTCCGCCGCTCAACGGACGCCCTCGACGCAGTCGGCAACACCACCAAGGCCGTCACCAAGGGCTATGCCATCGGCTCGGCCGGCCTCGGCGCGCTGGTGCTGTTTGCGGCCTACAACTACGACCTCAAGTACTTCATCGCCAACGCCGACAAGTACCCCTACTTCAAGGGCGTGGAGGTCAACTTCGGCCTCGATAACCCCTACGTCGTGGTCGGCCTGCTGCTCGGCGGTCTCATCCCGTACCTGTTCGGTGGCATCGCCATGACGGCCGTCGGCCGCGCGGCCGGCTCCATCGTCGAGGAGGTCCGCCGCCAGTTCAAGGCCAAGCCCGGCATCATGAAGGGCACCGAGAAGCCGGATTACGCGACGGCCGTCGACATCCTGACCAAGGCGGCGATCAAGGAGATGATCGTTCCCTCGCTGTTGCCGGTGCTGTCGCCGATCGTGCTGTTCTTTGCGATCAACGCGATTGCCGGCAAGGGCGCTGCGTTCTCGGCGGTCGGCGCTATGCTGCTCGGCGTCATCGTCACCGGCCTGTTCGTCGCCATCTCGATGACCTCGGGCGGCGGCGCCTGGGACAACGCCAAGAAGTCGTTCGAGGACGGCTTCGTCGACAAGGACGGCGTCAAGCACATGAAGGGCTCGGAAGCCCATAAGGCCTCCGTGACCGGCGACACCGTCGGCGACCCCTACAAGGACACGGCAGGCCCCGCCGTGAACCCGGCAATCAAGATCACCAACATCGTGGCCCTGCTGCTGCTGGCGGTGCTGGCGCACTAGTTGTGTGGTGCCTTGCGACTCCCCTCCGGGGAGCCGGCCGCAAGGCACTGATTTTTAGTGGTGCCTTGCGACTCCCCTCCGGGGAGCCGGCCGCAAGGCACGAGGAGAACGCCCCTTCCGGCCGGCTCTCGGAACGAGTGTCGGAAGGGGCAAACAAGACCATCCTTTCCGGCTGGCTGCGCGAAGGAGTGCCTGTTACCCAGCTGCATTCGCAGCCGTAGCAGTTCGTGGCCTTCGAGGGGCTATCCGCCCCTCGAGCTCCCCGACCAGGGACTCGTCCCTGGCCCCCTGACTGGGAGATCCTGAAGTCAGGGTTTCCAAAGGCCTCAAGCCTTTGGCGGAGGTCTGGAGGCGGAGCCTCCAAGTCGCTTCGATGGACGAGGCTGGGTCATCAGGAACGAGTGCCCAAAAGGGGCAAGCAAAAAAGGCCCTGCTCGGCAGCGAGCGGGGCCTTTTTTCGTTCACCCGGTTCTCTCGATTGCGCTGCCGTCATGAGCGCGCCGAGGGCATCATGTCGGACGTGCAGGCAGGCACCTCACTGGCCAGCTTTTCGGCCCCCAGTTCCTCGCGCAGGTCGAAGTCCTCCAGCACCACCATGTAGCCGTCGGCCGGATCGAGTCGCAGGTATGTGCTGGTCAGGATCGCCCCTTCCGGTATCCCGCCGCGGTGGCATGCGGCAGCTGAAACGGCCAAGTTGCCGCCGCTCCGCCCCTGTCGCTCGGCCTGCAATTTGCGCACGGTGGCCGCATCCTGCTCCGAGAGTTTCATAACCTCGACCACATAGCCGTGGCGCCCAAATCTCATGTGCGGTTCACGCTCGCTCGGGCCCAATGCCGGCACGAGTGTGAACTCGAACCTCTGCGGGGCGGCTTCGCCCATTGCCGGACCGAGCGTCAACGTCAGCTTGGCCCCGTCCTTGCGCACTTGGAGAGCCTCGGGATAGCGCAGCGCCGCGCGCAGGGCCGTCGGATCGGCGTTTGCCGGGTCGAAGATGGCGAGCTTGTAGAGGGTGGTGAGGGGCACGTGGGAGCAGCCGGCCGTAACCAGGGCAGCGGCGAGGGTGAGCATCCAGGGGCGCAAGAGAGTCTCCGTTTTGCGTTGACAAATTATCTTAGAACAATAATTTAATACTGCATCACTTGTCAAAGGAGGTTTTTGTGTCACTCGCTCGCCCGGCCACTGCGGCCATGCCTTTGGGGGCGGCTGGATCGGTCCTGCCGCTCGGCCCTCGCCTCACCCTCGTCAGCCACGCGATCCGGTTGGCCGCCGTCGTGTGGATCGCCTGGGCGCTCTACGCGGTCGTCAGCTACTGGACAGACACGGCGACCTTCGAGCGCGGCTACGGTCGCCTCGTTGGCGCAGACATCTCCGGGGCTTCCGCAACCCAGCAGTACGGCGCCCTCGCAATCATGCTCGTCGACTGGGCGTTGGCCGCGCTCGTCGCGGTCAGCGTCTGGCGGCTGTTCGGACACTTCCTGGCCGGCCGCATTCTCGACATCCGGGCAGTCGACGAGATGAGATGCGTCGGCGCGGTCGGTGTGGCATCCACGATCGGCGACATCCTGGCGCGTCCGTTGATCGCCGCCGTCATGTCGAGCCACGTCGCCAGCGTGGCGCACCGCTTCCCCATCTGGGGCCAGCCCAACGATCTTCTGCATCTGTTGATGGCGGTGTTCGTCCTGGTGCTGGCCAGCGTGCTGCGGCGCGGGGTCGTCATCCCCGACGAGCACCGCCAGATCGTCTGAACTCGAGAGAGGATGTGACCCATGCTCCGCGCACCCGTCGCCGCCCCACCCCAGCCCGCCAAAGTGCCGTTTCCCGCCGTCGGTCCACTGGGCCGGTTCTCC
>JBGSQO010000388.1:0-3891 GCA_041738055.1 Filomicrobium sp. | reverse complement strand
GCGGGTCGCCGACAGGATGGCGCCGGCATCTTCGTCCTCGCAGAGCGCCAGCAGCACGTGCTCGAGCGCGACCTCGACATGCGATTGGGCCCGCGCGTACTCGGCCGCGCGGCCGAGCGTCTGCACCAGCCGCGGCGACATCGGTATGGGCTGTGCCTCGCCGCGTGGCGCCATTGTTGTCTCGTCTCCATCGAGCGACCTCCCGGCCTCCGCCAGGAAGCAGGCCCGCTCTCCCCCAAGTGTGCGGCGGCACGATACTCGCGTTCGGCCCGCCTGCGTAGCACGCAGTTACTGCCCGATTGTGAGGGAATTCCGTTGTGCGTGTGGCACCACGGGATATAACTGCCCCGTCGATCGCGGTCATCGGCGGCAACCGTCACCGGCCGGCCACAGTCGTCCCTCAGTCCTCGCACCCGACCGATGGCGCATTCAGCATGGGGACCGCCAGACACCAGACTGACACGAGATGGGCACGAGACAGTTGCCCGAACCGAGACCCCAGACCTGACCGAATAGACCTGACCGAGCAGACATGACCGACAAGTCGAAGCACGCCCACGCCCCGATCATCCCCACCTCCAAGCCCGGCGAGATCAGCGCGCATGTTCAGGCGCAGATCCTGGCGGAGGCGCTGCCGCACCTGATCCGCTACGACGAGCAGACCGTCGTCATCAAGTTCGGCGGCAATGCGATGGGCGACAAGGCGCTGTCGGAGGCCTTCGCCAAGGACGTGGTTTATTTGAAGCAGTCGGGCGTCAATCCGATCGTCGTGCACGGCGGCGGCCCGCAGATCGCGCGGATGCTGAAAAAGCTGTCGATCGAGAGCGAGTTCGTCCATGGCTTGCGCGTCACCGACAAGCCGACCGTCGAAGTCGTCGAGATGGTGCTGGCCGGTGCGATCAACAAGGAAATCGTCTCGGCGATCAACGCCCAGGGCGGCAAGGCGGTCGGCATCTGCGGCAAAGACGCCAACCTGATGATCGCCACCCGCATCACCGAGATGCCGGACCCGACGTCGAACATCATGCAGGCCGTCGATATCGGTTACGTGGGCGACCCGAAATACGTCAACCCGCACATCGTCGAGGTGATCTCCAAGTCCGACCTCATCCCGGTCATCGCCCCCGTCGCCATGTCACCGGAGGGCGAGACCCTGAACGTCAACGCCGACAGCTTCGCCTCCGCGCTCGCCGCCCGCATGAAGGCCAAGCGCCTGTTGTTGCTGACCGATGTCGCTGGCGTCTTGGACCAGAACAAGACCCTGATTTCCAAGCTGACCGTTGCGCAGGCCCGCGAGATGATCCGCAACGGCACCATCACCGGCGGCATGATCCCCAAGATCGAGGGCTGCATCGAGGTGGTCGAGGCCGGCGTCGAGGGCGTCGCCATCATCGACGGACGCGTGCCACATTGCGTGCTGCTCGAACTGTTCACCTCGCACGGCTCGGGCACCCTGGTCGGGCGCGAGAACCGGTTTTGACAGCTCCGATGACGCCATTGAGCACGCAGAGCGGGACAACGCCCCCCAAGGGTCTCTATGCTCTCAAGGCGCGCAATCCGCGCGGCTTCCGGGACGTTGCCGTCTGGGTGTTCGACCTCGACAACACGCTCTATCCGGCCGATTGCAATCTTTTTGCGCAGGTCGACCACCGCATGGGCGCCTTCATCGCCGACAAGCTCGGCGTGCCCTATGCCTATGCGCGCCACCTGCAGAAGGCCTATTACCGTCAATTCGGCACGACACTCTCCGGCCTGATGCAGGTGCACGGCTGGGAGCCGGGGCCGTTCCTCGACTACGTGCACGACATCGACCTGTCGCCCGTCGCCGAACATCCCGAGCTGAGACAGGCGATCGAGGTCCTGCCGGGGCGCAAGCTCATTTTCACCAACGGCTCGCGGCGGCATGCCGAACGCGTCGCCGGCAAGCTCGGCATCCTCGACGTGTTCGAGGACATCTGTTCGATCGAGGCGTGCGACTACGTGCCTAAGCCCAGTCCCGAGGCCTTCGACCGCATGGTCGCCCGCCATGGCGTGGCCTCCGACCGGGCCGCGATGTTCGAGGACATGCCGCACAACCTGGAGGCCCCGCACGCCCTCGGCATGACGACGGTCCTCATCCACTCGGATTATGTCGACCATCCGGTGCAGTTGAAGATGAAGGGCTGGACCGAGCTGCCGGACCACGTCCATCATCTGACCGACGACTTGGAAGCCTTCCTCCGATCCATCCGACTTGCCAACTGGCCTGAGACCAGCCCGCAGCAACCCTGACCGATCGCCGTCTCCCGCGCGCCTTC
The DNA here is from genome assembly GCA_041738055.1 of Filomicrobium sp. Taxonomy (GTDB): domain Bacteria; phylum Pseudomonadota; class Alphaproteobacteria; order Rhizobiales; family Hyphomicrobiaceae; genus Filomicrobium. The sequence goes on along the minus strand of JBGSQO010000388.1, from coordinate 1,594 downwards.
CGGGAAGTCTTCGGTTGCGCCTTCCGACTCTCGTTCCGAGAGCCGGCCGGAAGGCGCGAGACTCTTGTTTGCGCCTTCCGACTCTCGTTCCGAGAGCCGGCCGGAAGGCGCGAGACTTTTGTTTGCGCCTTCCGACTCTCGTTCCGAGAGCCCGCCGGAAGGCGCCACTCAGAGTCCTGCACATCTCTTGCATACATCATAGAACATCGATGTGGTGCAGGACTATCGCCTCAGAACGATGCAATCGACCGGTCAGGCGGGCGTCCGGTCCTTTACTCTGCTCGTGTGCGCGACCGTCATGTTGCTGGACAGTGTGATAGAGCCGTCACGTCGACATGCAAAGACTGGCTAGGTCTGGCCTAGACAGACAGTATCAATGGTGGCCCGTGTTCAGTGTGCTAACCTGAGGTGGTAGTGGACATAAGAGATCGCGCTGACGGGGCGTTGCCCAGCCTCAATTGCGGCGGAATGGAAGACTAGCCGAGCGGCGGGGGCAGTCGCTATCGATGGGTCGGTTCGGAAGGTCACGGGTCGTCGGTAGACCTGTGGATGTTGGGCAGCGTCACGATGGGAGTCTCAGCCGATGATGGCTCGCTCGTGTGTCAGAATTGGCGTGCAACATGAGTGCAAGTGATGTTCGCGACAGCGAGGCCTATTTCGCGGGGGGCAAGAGCCCTGCTCAGGCGGCGGCGCTGTATCGCCTCCGTCCCAACCATGGTGTCCTGTTTGTCGATTTCGAAATTCCGACGGCCCAACTCGCCGGAACGCAGTGCTGTTTCATCGAGGACGTGGTGCGCGACGAGCATGGCGAGCGGCCGGTGCTGCTTCCGCTCGAACGCGAGGTCGTGGTCGACGGCACCATCTGGCATCCCGTCACGTTCCTGCCGCTGAAGCCGGCCGATACCCTCTGGCTGACCGGCTACGACGGCATCGAGCCGTTCCTGGACACCTGGATTCCGGTTCCCTATCTGCGCCTCATCGAGGCCATGCCCGGTGTGGTCGAGCGCTTCGATTCCGGCCCGTTCAACTGGGTGCGGCTGTTCCTCTGCCGTCCCGACGTGCCCGTCCGCTCGGCGTCGACCATCAAAGCCGTTCTCGCCATCGACACGCGCCTGTCGGGCGCGAGCCGGTTCGACGGACTGAGGTATCTGGCGCCGGCCGCCGAGGACGCCACCTTCGGCTCGACTTTCGGGCTCGCCCATGCCGCCAGCGACCTTGCCCACTTCCTCGGCGAGCCGTGGGTGGATGGCTGGATCGGCGAGGCCTTCCTGAAATTCCGCTCGGGCGAAGCCGTGACCGGGCTCACACCGCCGCGCCCGCCGCGCTTCCAGTTGGAACATGCCGCGCGCTATCTTACGCTGCTGTCGTCGCTCAAGACGTCAGCGCCCGTGCCGAGACTGCGCTTCTACGACAGCGTCAACCGCAGCCTGATCGTCGATCGCGACGGGCTCGACCTGATCATCGACATGAGCGCGGAGGACACCGTCGCCCTCGTCATCAACCGGCGCGGCACCGAAGGTTCGCCCGAGACCGACAAGCCGAGCGTGCTGGAGCTGCGCGACCTGTCGCGGCCGGGCCTCGTGCACAAGGGCGC
>JBGSQO010000272.1:0-3868 GCA_041738055.1 Filomicrobium sp. | reverse complement strand
CCTCGTTGGCGAGATACCAGTCGACCGTTGCGGCGAGCCCCGCCTCGAAGCTGCGGGAAGGTCGCCAGCCGAGCTCGGCGGTGATCCGCGTGAAATCGATGGCATAGCGGCGGTCGTGTCCGGGCCGATCGGTGACGAACGAAATGAGCCCCCGCCGCGGCCCGGACCGCCGCACGCCGGCCTTCTCGTCGACGAGGTCGCAGATCGCCTCGACGACCGAAAGGTTGGTGCGCTCGGCCGCTCCCCCCACGTTATAGGAACGCCCCGGCACGCCTCGCTGCACGATCATGGCCAGCGCCCGGGCGTGATCCTCCACGTGCAGCCAGTCGCGCACGTTGTCGCCGCGCCCGTAGACGCCGAGCGCCCGTCCCTCCAACGCGTTCAGGATCGTGAGCGGAATGAGCTTTTCGGGGAAGTGGTACGGCCCGTAGTTGTTCGAGCAGTTGGAAACGACCACCGGCAGCTTGTAGGTGTGTCCCCAGGCGCGCACGAGATGGTCGGAGGCCGCCTTCGAGGCCGAATAGGGCGAGGATGGCTGGTAGGCCGTCTCCTCGGTGAACAGGCTCGCATCGAACGGCAGGTCGCCATAGACCTCGTCCGTCGAGATGTGGTGGAAACGGAACCGCTGGCGGCGCGGACCGATCAGCTCCGACCAATAGGTGCGGGCCGCTTCGAGCAGCTGATATGTGCCGACGATGTTGGTTGCGATGAACGTGGCTGGTCCGTCGATGGAGCGGTCGACATGGCTCTCGGCGGCCAGATGCATGATCGCATCGACCTGTTCGCTGCGCATGACCGCCAAAAGCGCCTCGCCATCGCAGACGTCGAGCTGATGGAACGCATACAGCGGGCTTGCGGCCACCGGCGCGACCGACTCCAGGTTGGCCGCATAGGTCAGCTTGTCGACGTTGACGACGCCGATCCCGAGATCGCCGACAAGATGCCGGCAGACCGCCGAGCCGATGAAGCCTGCCCCGCCCGTCACCAGGATCTTCATGCGCCTGCCCCCACGGTCTCGAAGTGGAATCCCGTGTCGACGTCGCGCAACAACGGCGCGACCTGATCCTTGGCCGACAGAACGGGCGGCCGGCCTTCGAGCTGCCAATCGATGCCGATCTCCGGGTCGGACCAAAGGATTGCCCGGTCGTGACCGGGCGCATAGGGTGCGCTCACCTTGTAGAGCACCACCGTCTCCGGCTCGAGCGTCACGAAGCCGTGGGCGAACCCCTCCGGCACCAGGATCTGGTTCATGGCGTCCGCCGAGACGACGAGGCTCAGCCAGCGCCCAAACGTCGGCGAGCCGTGGCGGATATCGACAGCGACGTCGCGGATGGCCCCCTTGAGCACGCGCACGAGCTTGGCCTGCGCGAACGGCGGCGTCTGGTAGTGCAGACCGCGCAGCACATGCGCCTCTCCCGACAGCGATTGGTTGTCTTGCACCCAGGTCGTCGGCAGGCGGGCCTCGGCGAACCGGGCCGCGCTCCAGACCTCGGAGAAGTAGCCCCGATGATCGCCGAACTTCGCCGGGATGATCTCCTTGACGCCGGCAATGTCGAGATCGCGAACCTGCATGTCCTGCCCCCATCGTCGTCCGAGTGCGCGACGCTCCCCAAGCTGTAGATCGCCCCGCATTAGCGGATCGTTAACGCCGGTCGGGCGAAGTCATGAGTTGACCCGAACGAATCGGCTCGCGGCACGCCGTAGGATTTCTGCGCCCCGCGATCGGTCGTCGGCAGAGGCGGGAGAACGGCAGTGAAGGGCATCATTCTGGCCGGCGGCTCGGGCACGCGGCTCTATCCGATGACGCTGGTGACGTCGAAGCAGCTGCTTCCCGTCTACGACAAGCCGATGATCTACTATCCGCTGACGACGCTGATGCTGGCCGGCATTTCCGAGATCCTCATCATCTCGACCCCGACCGACCTGCCGAACTTCCAGCGCCTGCTGGGCGACGGCACCCGCTGGGGTCTGAAGCTCTCGTACGCCGAGCAGCCGCGCCCCGAAGGCCTCGCGCAGGCCTACATCATCGGCGCCGAGTTCGTCGCGGGCGCCAGCTCTGCCCTGATCCTGGGCGACAACATCTTTTACGGTCACGGCCTGCCCGAAAAGCTGAAGGCGGCCCGCGCCCGGACGAAAGGGGCGACCGTGTTCGGCTACCACGTCACCGACCCGGAGCGGTATGGCGTCGTGGAGCTGGCGCCCGATGGCCGCGCGCTCAGCATCGAGGAAAAGCCGAAGGTTCCGCGCTCCCGCTGGGCCGTCACGGGCCTCTACTTCTACGACGGCCGCGCCTCGGCAATCGCCGCAGCCCTCAAACCGTCGCCGCGCGGAGAGCTGGAAATCACCGACGTCAACCGCGCCTATCTGGAGGCGGGCGAGTTGCATGTCGAGCTGATGGGCCGCGGCTATGCCTGGCTCGATACCGGCACGCCCGACAGCCTCAACGAAGCCTCCGATTTCGTGCGGGCCTTGGAGAAGCGGCAGGGTTGGCGCATCGCCTGCCCGGAGGAAGTCGCCTTCCGCATGGGGATGGTCTCCCGCGACGATCTCGCAAACCTGGCGGCGGCCCTCGGCAAGTCCGATTACGCCCGCTATCTCCACGACATCGCCGAGCGGCCGGACGCCTGAGGCACAGCCGAGCCGGGCGGCGGACCTCGCCATTGCCTCGCTTGCGGCACCTGCCTATGGTCTCGCGTCGTTGCCGGAACAGGAAAGATGCGAGGACCCGCCTATGCTGAAGCTGGCCGTTCAGATCGACCCGCTCGATAAGCTCAACATCGCCTCCGACAGCTCGGTTGCGCTGATGGCGGAAGCCCAGGCGCGCGGCATCGACATCCACACCTACCAGCCCGCCTCACTGGCCTTCGACAGCGGCAAGCTATCGGCCACACTGCACCGCACGAGCCTGGATCTTGCCGCCGCAAGCCCGTTCACCGTCGGCCCGCCCATCCATCGCGCGCTCGATGAGTTCGACGTCCTGTTCATCCGCCAGGACCCACCGTTCGACATGGCGTACTACTCCAATACCTACCTGCTGGAGCTGCTGCCGCCGACGGTCAAGATCCTGAACAACCCGCGCGCCATCCGCAACACGCCCGAGAAGCTGTCGGCGCTGAACTTCCCGCACTTGATGGCACCGACGCTGATTTCGAGCGATCCCGAGGCGATCCGCACCTTTGCCGGCCACCACGAGGCGATCGTCCTAAAGCCGTTGTCACTGTTCGGCGGCGAGATGATCGTCAAGACCGGCCGCCACGATGCCGAACTCGACGCCAAGATCGCCAAGCTCGTCTCCTTCAGCGCCGAGCCGATCGTCGCGCAGAAATTCCTGCCGGGCGTGGCGACCGGCGACCGCCGCGTCATGATGCTGAAGGGTAAGCCCGTCGGCGCCCTCGGCCGCCTCCCGCCCGAAGGCGGCTTCATCGCCAACATCCACTCTGGCGGCCGGCCGGTGCTGGCGACGTTGAACGAGCGCGAGCTGCAGATCTGCGCCGAGGTGGGCGCCAAGCTCGTCGAATGGGACATCTTCTTTGCCGGCCTCGACCTGATCGACGGCCACCTGTCGGAGATCAACGTCACCTCGCCGACACTGATGCAGGAGCTGCGCCGCGTCGGTGGCCCCGACATCGCCAAGCTCTACTGGGACGCGTTGCTCGCAGACCTGGGGCGCGCGTAAGAGCCTGCCTGTCGGCAAGCGATCTGCGTCTCGAGTGAGCTTCCTCAGCGGTTGAAGAAGAAGGCCTCGGCGCTGAATGGAACGGCTTTCGCCTCTCGAGCGCGTGGCGGCGCACGGTCCGCCTTAGCCTGACGCTGCCGGTCGATCCGCAACGCCGCACCTCCCGCGCGCCGCGGAGACGTGGCCTCACGG
>JBGSQO010000370.1:0-3223 GCA_041738055.1 Filomicrobium sp. | reverse complement strand
GGCTGCCGCAGCAAAGGGCAGGTATCAGGTGCAGGTGGCGGCCCTGCGCACGCGCGCCGAGGCGGAAAAGCTCGCCGGTGAGTTGAGCGCCCGGCACAGCGACCATCTCGGCTCGCGGGCAACCAGCATCGACGAGACGGTGTTCGGCACCATGGGCACGTTCTACCGTGTCAGCGTCGGCCCGTTCGCTTCGACAGGCGAGACCGACAAGGCCTGCCGCGCCTTCAAGGCCAGCGGCTACGACTGCCTCATCGTCGGCAAGTGATCCTCATCTCCCGATAAGTCTGTTGCCCCGCGCACTGTGCGGATTGCGGCGTCGATCGCTCAGCGTTCGACCGCTCGCGCGCGCCTACATCCCTCACAATATTCGCATTTTCTGATCCGTTGGTCGCGTTTGCGGGCGTGCAGGGCGTGGCTGATTTGCCCTTTTGCCTGGTCCCACCCTGATCACGCTGGAAAGCAATTTCTCGCGCGGCCCGCAGTTCGTGGGCCGACTGCCGCTCAGAAGGCCAAAATGAGAAAACCTTCTGCTTGTGACCCAAGGCAGAAATGAAATTCTCTTCTTAATTATCAATCGGCCTATAACGAAGAATAAATTTCTACTATGTTCGCAACTGCAGCGAGACGGAGAGGTCGCTCGGCTGCCACGGCCCGTCGTCCGGGCGAGGGCCTCGACGTCAACGATGCAGAGGACGGACCACCATGCAGACCATCACCATCAATGTGACCCTGACCGACGGCTCCCGCCATGCGCTGGCGGCCCCCGAGGGCTACCGCGTCATGGAGGTGATCCGCGACTACGGCCTGCCGATCAAGGCCGAGTGCGGCGGTGCGTGCGCGTGCGGATCGTGCCATGTGCGCGTGGCCGCCCATTGGGTCGACCGCGTCATCGCCCCGCTTGATGAGGAACTGGGCAGGCTCGACGAGATCCCCGGCGCCGACGACCGCTCGCGGCTGTCTTGCCAGATCCTGACCGATACGGCGATCGACGGCCTCGAGGTCGAGGTGGCCGAGGACAGCCTTACAGAGCGCCACGCGGTCGCCGGCCATTGGGCCTTTTGAGGGCTGCCGCGCCCGCCTGCTTTTCCGCCGTCTCAGCCAGGACCCGACCCATGTCGCATCGCGAAATCATGATCCTGACCGCCAACCGCCTTGCCGACGGTGTCGTCGTCTACCTCGCCGACGGTGACGGTTGGGTCGAGGACATCTCTGCTGCCCAACTTGCGCTCGACGCGGAGGAGACCGCCGGGCTCGAGCAGGTCGGGGCGACTGCCGTCAATTGCCAAGCGGTGGTCGCCCCCTGCCTGATCGAGGTCGAGTTCGACGGCGAGTACGTCCGCCCCTTGAGCGTGCGCGAGCGCATCCGGGCTGCCCATCGCACGACGCTCGCCTTCCATCAGGAGCGAGAGACGGCCGCGACGACCGTAACGCCGGCCCCCGCGCTGTCGGCGCCTCACCGCGCCGCACTCACCGAGAGGGCTGCCTGATGTACGCCTACGACGGTTTCGACCGGCAGTTCCTGGCCGACCGCACGGCCGAGTTCCGCGATCAAGTGGGCCGCCGTCTCGAGGGGGCACTCACCGAGGACGAATTCCGGCCGCTGCGCCTGATGAACGGGCTCTATCTGCAACTGCACGCCTACATGCTGCGGGTGGCGATCCCCTACGGCGTGCTGTCGGCCGACCAGTTGCGCACGCTCGCCCACATCGCGCGCCGCTACGACAAGGGCTTCGGCCACTGGACCACGCGCCAGAACATCCAGTTCAACTGGGTGCGTCTCGTCGATGCGCCCGACATCCTCGATGACCTCGCGGCCGCCGACATGCACGCCCTGCAGACCAGCGGCAACTGCATCCGCAACGTCACCTGCGATCCGTTGGCCGGCGTGGCGCATGATGAGATCGAGGACCCGCGCATCTGGGCGGAAGCCATCCGCCAGTGGTCGAGCCTGCATCCCGAGTTCAGCTTCCTGCCGCGCAAATTCAAGATCGCGGTGACGGGCGCCCTGCAGGATCGGGCCGCCGTCGCGTTCCACGATATCGGACTGCGCATCGTCGCCGGACCCGGCGGGACGCGGGGCTTCCGCGTGCTCGTCGGCGGTGGCCAGGGCCGGACGCCCTACGTGGCCCAGGAGATCCGCGCCGTCCTCCCGCAAGCGCACCTGATGAGCTACCTGGAGGCGATCCTGCGCGTCTACAATCTGCACGGCCGCCGCGACAACATCTACAAGGCGCGCATCAAGATCCTGGTCAATGCGCTCGGAATTGAAGCCTTCCGCGATCAGGTCGAGGCCGAATGGGCGCGCATCAAGGGTTCGACGTTCGATCTGCCGGCGGGCGAGTTGAACCGCATTCGCGCCCGCTTCCGGCTGCCAATCCTGCGCCCGCAGGCGATTCGGGACAATGGCGTCGAGGCCCGCAAGGCGACCGACCCGACCTTTGCCCGCTGGGCGCGCCACAACGTGGGACCGCACAAGGTGCCCGGCTACGCCATTGTGACGGTTGCGTTCAAGGAGCCCGGGCGTCCGCCGGGCGATGCCACGGCCGACGAAATGGATGCCGTCGCCGATATCGCCGAGCGGTACTCGCAGGGCGAACTACGCATCACCTACGCGCAGAACATCGTGCTGCCGCATGTGGCGCTCGCCGATCTCGAAGCGGTCTACGGCCGTCTCGCGAGTGCCGGGCTGGTCGCCGGCAACACCGACCTCATCACCGACATCATCGCCTGCCCCGGGCTCGACTACTGCGCGCTGGCCAACGCCCGCTCAATCAACATTGCGGAGGCCATCACCGACCGCTTCGCCGACCCCGCGCGGGCTGAGGCCATCGGCCCGATCCGGCTCAACATCTCCGGCTGCATCAACGCCTGCGGACACCACCATGCCGGCCACATCGGCATCCTCGGCGTCGATAAGAAGGGCACCGAGCATTACCAACTGACCATCGGCGGAGCGGGCGACGACGACGCAGCCGTCGGCACCATCCTGGGGCCGAGCTTCCCGGCCGAAGAGGTCGCGGGTGCGGTCGAGACACTGATCGAGACCTATCTGGCGGCCCGCCAGCCGGGCGAGACGTTCCGCGCGGCCGTTGCTCGGCTTGGCACCGACCCATTCAAGGAGGCGCTCTATGGTCGTCGTTGATCTGATCGCGGGCACGCTGAAGGGCGACACGGACGGGGCCGCCGTCGCGTTGTCCGGCACGGCCGACGGCGCGGCGCAGAT
>JBGSQO010000331.1:0-5029 GCA_041738055.1 Filomicrobium sp. | reverse complement strand
GTCGTCCCTGCGAACGCACTAGCGCTTCTACACATTTTCGATGGCTCTGGCAGCGACGATGATTTGGAAGCGAGCCATTCCGTTGTGGAATGTAATTGGCCCGGGTGGCCGATGCGAGGCGTAGCCGGTCCACCCGCCGAGCTTGGCGATGATCCATGCCGCCCATTGGAGCGTGTGGGGGCGATGCGGGTTCTTCTGAAGCTCGGTCCTGCCTTTCATGGTTTTGTTGATGGCGGCAAGTGCTTCGATTTCTTCGGGGGTGAAGGCGCATTTGACCGACAATTGTTCGCCACCATTGCGGGCCTGAACGAGTTGAATGACGATACATGCCGCTTTAGTCGCGATTGTCACGAGCTTGATCAGGGCCTCGGCGCTTTCGAGCTGACTGTCCTCGATTCGCAGACCCTGGTTCTTCAACGAGCGAAAGAGCTGTTCGATGATCCAGCGCTGCTTGTACCAGGAGACGATCCGCCAGGCATCGGCCGCATTGGCGATCGAATGAGTGGTCAAGAGCAGCCAATGCACGGGCTCAGCCCCCTTCGGGGGGTGCAACTCGGCGACTTCCACGAAGCTTACTTTGACGCCTTCAGGCAGTTCCTTCACGCCGGGGCGCGCCGGCCGCTTGAGCACGACGGTTCCAAAGCGCAGCGAGAGATGGGCCTGGCGACCGTGGCGATCCACCCGCTGCGGCAGATCGATCACCGCCTTGTCGCGGAAGCGAGCTCGCTCCACCGCTTGATAAAGGGTTCCGCCGTCGGCCAGCGCATGATCATGCATAGCCCGCGTCAGCAGGTGGACGTTGTCGCCGGGCGTCAGCGCCCAGTGCGCAAAGAACTCCCCCTCACGGTCATTGATGATGGTGATCATGCGCGCCGCAGCCAGAACCTCGCAGCCCTGCTCAGCCGTCGTAACCCAGCGCGCCGATTCCTTGTCGGCCAACTCCCGCTCGTCGTGAGGGGTCTTAACTTTGCCCCTGCGCGTCCACACCTTGCCGCCGGTCAGGCCGAGACAGGCCCCGCTGTCGGCATCGACCGCCATCATGGCATGCAGCAACACGCCGCGGGCATTGCCTTTGCCGACTTTGCCCAGTCCACGCCGACATCCCTGCCGCGTCTGAAACTTGACCTCGCTGGTGTCCTGGATCGCCAGCACATGACGCCCGCCGACCACGGTCGCCGTCTGCCTGCTCCAGCCTTCAATCAGTTGATCGGTCGTGACTTGCGGATTGTTCACGAACCGCCAGTACGCCATGTACGCGGCCCAGTCACCCTGCGCCATCCGGCGCAAGCAGACACTGCGCGTGCAAAGCATAGCCTGCACAAACGCCGCCCCCTTTTATCGAGGCGAACGTCGCCAAACTCGCCCAGTGACAAATCCGGCTCGTGCTGCATCTCCGACGCTCCTTCGAATCAAGGCGCCAGAAACACAATCATACAAACCGCAAACGTGGGATAACATCATGACTCACCGAGTCAATCTGTCGCGCCCAGACGTGTAGAAACCCTAGTGCTTTCGCAGGGACGACCATGAAACCCCTACGCTCCCTCCGCCACAACCATGTAGTTCACGTCCATGTCCGACGAGATGCTCCACCGGTCGGCGAGCGGGCTGTAGACCACGCCGGCCTGTTCGGTGATGGCGAGCCTGTTGGCGGCGAGATGCTGGGCGAGTTCGTCGGGGGTGACGAACTTGTCCCATTGATGGGTGCCGCGCGGCAGCCAGCGCAGGATGTATTCGGCGCCGACGATCGCGAGCGCAAAGCTCTTCCAGTTGCGGTTCAGCGTCGAGACCACCATCATCCCGCCCGGCTTGAGCATGGCCGCGCAGCGCGAGAGGAACGCGCCGACGTCGGTGACATGCTCGATCACTTCCATCGCCAGCACGATGTCGAAACGCTCGCGCACGTCCATCTCCTCGACCGTGGTGCAGCGGTAGTCGATCGACAGGTGCCCCTTGTCGGCATGCAGTTTGGCGGCGGCGATATTGGTCGCGGACGGATCGATCCCGATCACCTGGGCGCCGAGCCGCGTGAACGGCTCGCACAGCAACCCGGCGCCGCAGCCGATATCGAGGATACGCAGGCCCGACAGGCAGTTCAGACTCTTGGCGTTGCGCTCGAACTTGCGGCAGGCGGCGTCGCGGATATAGGCGAGCCGCAGCGGATTGATCTTGTGCAGCGGGGCCATCTTGCCCCTGGGATCCCACCACTCGTCCGACAGTCTGGAGAACTTGGCGACTTCGGCGGGATCGACGGTAGAGCCCATGGCGGAGAAGCCGGCGGAGGAATTTTGCTGCATGACCATGATCAGGTGCCGCCCGGTCGGGTGGTAATGGCGTTGCGAAAGGCCAGTGGCGAGGCAATGGTCGTTATTTTTTCCTCGTGCTCGCCGACGCCCCGGACAATGACGTCGCCGTAGTTGAGAATACGACCGGCAATGCTCTGATCGACGTCGACGCTCTCGACCTTGTCCAGGCTCATTTCGAAGGTCTGGCGGGTGATGAAACCGGTCTTGTGGACGATGCGCATGTTGGTGACGTCGGTCTCGGTGGTCCAGCGGTGGAACCAGGCCGTCACCGTCAGGTACAAGGCCGCAAGCCCGGCGATTGCTGCCAGGGTCAGGCAAATCAGCATCAGCGCCTCGATGCCGATCATGCGCGACGCCACCAGAAAACCGATCGCCACGATCCACGCCGCGATAGCCGGCAGGTAGAACATCCAGTGCGCGTTGGTCGAATACAGCACCTTCTCGCCGGGTTGCAGGATATCGTCGATGTAACGCCCCATACGCCTGCCCTGAATTAACCCGCTACCACAGCCATTTGCGCCATTTTGGACCGAAAAAGGAAGCCGGTTGCTTGCCCCGGACCGCGCCGCTATGTATACGCCGCTTTCGGCCCGGGCGCTCCAATTTCCGCGCGGGTCACCTTACTTATCCTCACAGGGAATGCACGCGTCGTCATGGGCCGCCTCGTGATGAAATTCGGCGGTACGTCCGTCGCCAATATCGACCGAATCCGCAACGTCGCGCGCCACGTCAAGCGCGAAGTCGACGCCGGACACGATGTCGCCGTGGTGGTATCGGCCATGGCCGGCAAGACCAACGAGCTGGTGGAATGGTGTCGCGACGCCTCGCCGATGCACGACGCGCGCGAATATGACGCCGTCGTGGCATCCGGCGAGCAGGTCACCTCGGGGCTGCTTGCCATCGTCCTGCAGGGCATGGGCATTCAGGCCCGTTCGTGGCAAGGCTGGCAGATCCCGATCCGGACCTCCGACGCCCACGCCTCGGCACGGATTCTCGAGATCGACGGCGCCGAGATCGTCAACCGCTTTGCGGATCGCAAGGAAGTCGCCGTCATTGCCGGCTTCCAGGGCATCAATCCGCAGACCAACCGGATCACCACCCTCGGGCGGGGCGGCTCGGACACCTCGGCGGTGGCGATCGCGGCGGCGATCCATGCCGACCGCTGCGACATCTATACCGACGTCGACGGCGTCTACACCACCGACCCCCGCGTGGTTCCCAAGGCGCGGCGGCTCGACAAGATTGCCTTCGAGGACATGCTGGAACTGGCCTCGCAGGGCGCCAAGGTTCTGCAGGTGCGTTCGGTTGAACTCGGCATGGTGCACAACATGCCGGTATTCGTCCGTTCCAGCTTCGACAAGCCGGAAGATATCGACCCGCACGGCACCCCGCCGGGCACGCTGATCTGCAGCGAGGAGGAAATCATGGAAAGCCACGTCGTCACCGGGATCGCCTTCTCCAAGGACGAGGCCCAGATTTCCGTGCGCCAGATCGAGGACAAGCCCGGCGTCGCAGCCGCGATTTTCGGGCCGCTCGCGGACGCCAACATCAACGTCGACATGATCGTGCAGAACGTCTCCGAGGACGGCAAGACCACCGACCTGACCTTCACCGTTCCGGCGTCCGACTATACCCGCGCCCGCGACACCATTACTGCCTCGAAGGACAAGATCGGCTACATCAGGCTCGACAGCGCCACCGATGTCGCGAAGGTTTCCGTCATCGGCAGCGGCATGCGCAGCCACGCCGGCGTCGCCGCGATGGGTTTCAAGGCGCTGTCCGAGCGCAACATCAACATCCGCGCCATTACCACCTCCGAGATCAAGTTTTCGGTGCTGATCGACGCCGCCTATACCGAACTGGCGGTGCGCACGCTGCATACGCTCTACGGGCTCGATCAGACCTAGAAGGTTTTTCTCTCAAATTTGGCGCATGTTCCGGCGCCAGGCCGGCCTCGTCCGGCAGATGATCTGCTTCGCTGGCGCAGCATCGCCCCCGACCCACACGTTATTGCTTCTGGCAGGCGTTTTGCTTGGCAAAGCAAGCCTCGATTGGCTATACGGCCTGAGAGGTGGGCTGCCGCAAACTGTGCCACAGTTTTGGTGATCCTGATTCGACCGGGATCAGGGGCCTGCGGCGGCGCCGAATGAATAAAATTGTCGGTTTTCGTGCGTTTTACGCCAGCTGCCGGCCACCCGGCAGGCTGGCTTTGCGGGGGAGGATTTTGGCACATGCGGAGCGCGTCGGGAGGCCCCCGCGTCTTGCTGAGACGGCTCCGCGAAACCATGGCGGAGCAGGTCTCGGCCCAGGAGCGCCTGGACAAGATCGTGGTGCTGATCGCGGCCAACATGGTGGCCGAGGTCTGCTCCTGCTACGTGCTGCGCATCGACAACACGCTCGAGCTCTACGCCACCGAAGGTCTGAACCGCGACGCCGTGCACCGAACGGTCCTGCACTCGCACGAGGGCCTGGTCGGTCTCGTCGCCAGCGAGGCGAACCCGCTCAACCTGTCGGACGCGCAGAGCCATCCGGCATTCTCGTTCCGTCCCGAAACCGGCGAGGAAATCTACCATTCGTTCCTCGGCGTGCCGATCCTGCGCGCCGGCAACACGCTGGGCGTGCTGGTGGTGCAGAACCGCGCCAAGCGCACCTATGTCGAGGAAGAGGTCGAGGCGCTGCAGACCACCGCCATGGTGCTGGCGGAAATGATCGCCTCGGGCGAA
>JBGSQO010000304.1:0-1506 GCA_041738055.1 Filomicrobium sp. | reverse complement strand
GACCAGGTCCAGGCCCAGGTCCAGGCCCGGGTCCAGGCCCGGGTCCCGGGCCGTCATCATCATCGTCACCGATGCCATCGTCGTCGCCGGCGTCATCGTCATCTTCGCCGCCACCGTCGTCGTCCTGAGCCATGGCAAGCGTACTGCCGGCGAGCGGCCACAGTTCCGCCGGGGCGGGTGCCATCAGTGCAAGCGTCAAGGCCAAGCCCGTCCAGCCTAGTCGGTTGTAATGCAGCAACGCCATGAGCAAGTCGCGGTCCAACGGTTGGAAGTTCGGGCATCACGAATCTCTTCATGCCACGCGAGAGTCCACCAGCCATCCTTCTTTTTCCACGCCTCCCGCTGGTGATCGTTCAGTTTCCCGGCGGTCGTATCGGGATTGTCACACAACGGGGCGAGGAACCATCTTGGAAGTGCACCTAATTTCAGGAAAAATTCCCGAACTCCTGAGCCTTCATCGGGTCCGACCGCTCACGCATGTCGGCGCTGGACGCGTGACGGGTCCACCCAAAATCGACGACGCCAGCTTCAGCATCGGGAATAATCGCTGCGGCAACCCGTTGTGTGCTGTGACGAGTTCGTCATATCAGCTGAGCGGGACTGGCATTCCCGTTCGGCATCTCGTCTTCCGCAGGTCGGGCTGCAAGCAGGTTTGAACATGCTCATCGAGTTCCAAATTGAGGCGTGGCGGCGATCGGGGCATCGCTGCAGCACCTTCGCCGGCTCTCATGCGGAGGCACCACTATGACCGCAGAGGTGCGCCAGGAGATGGTCGACCTGCTCCCGCGGCTGAGGCGGTTCGCCTATTCGCTGACGGGCTCGCTGGAGGATGCCGACGACGTGGTGCAGACGGCCTGTCTGCGCGCTCTGACGCGCCTCGACCAGTTTACCCCCGGCACCCGGCTCGACAGCTGGATGTTCCGCATCGTGCAGACGGTGACAATCGATCGCGGGCGCAGCAGGAAGCGATCGAAAGTCGTGGCCGGCTCCGACGAGATCGAGTCGATCGGTTACGACCAGCGCATCCACGAGACGGCCGAGGCGCGCGTTGATCTCGCCATCGTCCGCCGCGCGATGGCCGAGGACCTGCCGGAGGAGCAGCGCGAAGTCATGGCGCTCGTGTGCGTCGATGGCATGTCCTACCAGGAGGCCGCCGATACGCTGGGCATCCCCGTCGGAACCGTCATGAGCCGCCTTGCCCGCGCCCGGCGCAAGCTCGCGAGCTTGTTGGAGGCCGAAGCCCCTGGCCACGATGCTGGGAGGAAGCGCTGACATGAACGCAGAGTTGAGCGACGAAGACATCATGGCGTATGCCGACGGCGAATTGTCGGGGCCGATGCGGCGATCCGTTCAGCGC
The DNA here is from genome assembly GCA_041738055.1 of Filomicrobium sp. Classification (GTDB taxonomy): domain Bacteria; phylum Pseudomonadota; class Alphaproteobacteria; order Rhizobiales; family Hyphomicrobiaceae; genus Filomicrobium. Next base: position 149 of record JBGSQO010000304.1, on the reverse strand, counting down.
GCCTGGGGCTGCGATCCGGAGGTGCGCCATCTGGTCCACGTCTTCCGACGGACGCATATGCTGGCCGGGGAAGCCTTTGCCGACCTCCGCGACGACACGGCGACGCGGCGACTGGCCGATGACCTCCTGCGGGGTCCTCGGCGGACGAC
>JBGSQO010000302.1:0-9041 GCA_041738055.1 Filomicrobium sp. | reverse complement strand
TTCAAGGACGGCGGCACCTTCCTGGCGGCCTGCGAGAAGGGCCGCGTCGACATCGGCGTGATCGGCTGGACGTTTCCCGACATGAGCGGCGGCGACATCCTGGAGGCGATCAAGCGGCGGCAACTGAGGGCGCGGATTGTCATCTACACCGGCGAGGCGGCCGCCAGCGTCCTGCGCCATGCCGTGCGCGCAGGGGCCTGGGGTTTCATCTCCAAGGCCGACGACCCGGCGATCCTGATGCAGACCATCCAGGCGGTCTCGCACGGGCGCATCAGCCTGCCGTATGTGGACATCAACGCCCTGAACGAGGACCCGCTGGAGACGCTGACGCAGCGCGAGCGGGAACTCTTACGGGCACTGGCCAACGGGCTGACCAACGAGCAGATCGCCAGCCGCATCGGCATCTCGCAGAACACTGTGAAGTATCACCTGAAGAATTTATACGACAAGCTGGGTGTGAAGAACCGCGCCATGGCGGTCGGCATCTACCTCTCGAACGGCGTGCCGGGGGAGGAGTAGGAGGCGATGGGGCGGGGCGGCGATGTGAACGACGGCTATTGCGGCCGTAGTTCGGTCAGGACGTGTGCTCGGTCGCTGTTGTTGGGGTTGGCGGACAGTTTGCGGCAGGCGGCGAGGTCGAGGATCACCCGTCGCGGTAAAGGGCGACATCGAGCATGACCCGTTACAGCCGTTACGTTCTGGGGGGGGGGCGTCACGGCGGCACTTGCCGGAAGCAGAAATTGAAGAACGGCTGCCCCAAGCGACGAGGGGCACGCTATTCCTTCCTCACTTTGAACTCGATGCGCCGGTTTTCGGCTCTGCCGGCCTCGGTGTCATTCGGCTTAACCGGGCGATCGCTGCCGAACCCTTCCGATTGCATGCGCGAGGCGCTGACGCCCAGCTTCTGCAAGTGGTCGATGATAGCGTTGGCACGGTCGTGCGATAATTTCAGGTTATTCGCAGCAATGCCGACGTTGTCGGTGTGCCCGTGCACGTCGAACTTGAGCGTCCCGCAACGCTTGGCGATTTCCGCAACGCTGTTGAGGACGGCGTCGCTGGACGGCTCGATGATGGCAGCGCCGGTCTTGAAACGGATGGCGCCCGTCTCGGAGAGCACGGTAAAGCGGGTCACGCAGTCTTCCGCCGAGATCGCGGCTACCGCAGTTTTGGCCTCGACCTGCTCTCTGGAGACTCGCGCCGTCTCCAGCGTGGCTTTGAGCGCGCCGGCTCCAAACAGAAGGTCGAACGTGATAGTTACCGCCGGCGTGATCGGCGTACCACCGATCGCATCGACGAGTTTGGCGATGTTTTTTTCAAGCCCAAAGCTCTCGGCGGTCACGATGATCGGCGTGATCGTCGTGACGGAGACGGTCGTGTCGCTCACGCGCGTCACCCAGACCTCCGACGTGAAGTCGTTCAGACGCCCGAGCATGCCGACTGAAACCGTCAAGGGCATGCGCAGCCGGGTCTGCGTCGCAAGCGCCTGTAACTTGGCTTTGTCCAACCGGGCATTGATCTGCGCGTAACGCCACTTGAAGGTCTCAAACAGCTGGAATCGCAATCGCGTGTCCCGAAGGTCGATGCCTGAATCGATCGACGCCAAATCGATCTTGATGTTCGCATCACCCGTCGAGCTGATGTTGCCTTCGATCCTTTTGAACTGTTGAACTTCGAAAATCGTGTTGGCCTTCAAGGTCAACATGTAGACGCTCGAGTTTGCCGGGTCGAGCAGCCATTCCTGATTGGTGTAGTCCTGCGCGCGCGCGCTGACGAACATGGATCCGAGAGCGAACAGCGCGGCCGTGTAGCGGCGGAAATACTTTACTGCTCGCATGACCCGATCCCCTCCTGAAAAAACGACTGCCGCCGCCAGGCGGGAGGCACGCCGTCACTTGCAGCCGTCCCTGGCCCATTTCATCACGGCAACCTTGAACGCGCTGCCGAACGGATGCTGATGCCGCGATATGGCCTCTGGTGCCTTGACGTAGCCTTTGCCCTGCTCGCACAGTTTCGGCTGGTCCCAATTGTGGCAGGTCGAGCAGTCTTGTTTCCAGACCTCATCCGGCAGTCCGACGATAGGGCTGTGCATGGACGGGACCTCGGTCAGGAGTTGCTTCAGCGAGCGCCCCTTGAGCGCGGCCTCGCTGAAAGGGATCGGCTGATCGAAGGTCTTGATCTCGCCCAACTCGGGGAATTCCGGCACTGGTCGGGCCGCGGCATGGGCTGCCTTACCCGTCGGTACATTCTCGGCGGGTGGCGTAGGCTGAGCGCTGGCGGCCTCACGCTGCAGCGGCGCAACGGGCGTCGGCACCCGCAGTGTTTCCGGTCTTATCTCCCGCGACAGCGAGATCTCGGCGCCACCGAGCGAGCCATAGACGAACGGCTCCTGCGCGCTGCCGGTCGATTTCAACACCTCGTCGCGAACCCGCCCGAGCACCAGTCGCAGATCGAGGCCGGGGATCGCCAAGTTCTTGATCAATGCCGTCGTGTAGGGGCTTCACCGGTCCCGTCGGCCGCCGTCGAGCCGGCCTTGGCCGCGTAGGCGACGAGCGTATCGGACGCCAAGTCCTCGATCTTCGCCATGCCGCGGCTGATGGAACGGGTCGGTCCGGTTCTCTTCATGCTGCGTGTCAGTGGATTGTCGCGGCAGGCATCGAGGATGACGAGCCGCAGGCGTTTCGCCTGATCGAGCAGGCGCACGACACGATCCAGCGAAACGGCCTCGTCCTCCACATCGACATCGCGCTCGAGGACGGCGTCGATCGGAACCAGATAATTCACTCCGTTGATCTCGATACCGTGGCCTGCGTAGAACACCACGGCAATATCGGCATCTCGAACCTTATCCGAAAAGTCGCGCAAAGCCCGGCGCATCTCCGCGACGCCGAGATCGTTCCTGGCCTCGACCACATCGAAAGCCATGACCTTGAACAGCGCGCCGATCGCTCCGGCATCGCGCCGCGCGTTGGGCAGCCTGCCGGCATTCGTGTAGTCACTGTTGCCGATGACCAAGGCCACGCGCTTGTCGGCCTGGGCGCTTGCAGCCGTCGCGATCGCGCAGACGATGAGCAACACAAGCCGAAGCATGGAAACCATCGTGCGACCTCCCGACCGATGCGGCGCGCGGCTCGTAGCAGCTGCCAGTCGGTGCTCGGCGACGCGCTCGTCTCGATCAATGTGCGCCGTTTGCTCGCCGCCGTCTTTTTCTGGATCGCCCCAGCGACGCCTGCGAACCACGGTCGCGCTCCAATCATCGATCGACTCCCGGCACCTCGGACCAGCACGGTGTCGCATCCGAGAAACCGGCACCTCAGGTTGAGTTATCCTACCCTGAACCCGACGATAAGCAACTCCGTCGTCACCCACGCCTCGACGGCAGAATATGGCCCCCAGCCCGCGTGCTTCACTCTGACGAAACTTTCAAGAGCGGACGCGATCAGCGCGCAGCAACCGCCGGTGGCGCTTGCGTGCAGAGCGCGGTGCGGCCGGTTGTGAGCACCTGCGGTAAGCTCCGGGGGACCGGCACTAAATCGCATGCGCACCTCGGCAAACAACCCGTTCAGGTGTCGCAAGGACGACCCAATCGACGGAGCAAGGCAGCCCCGAACGGGTAGGTCTCCGCCCAGCCTTCGGGTGCCGCTCGGGTCGCCGGGGGGGTGTTGTGGGGGCTCAGACCAAAGTCCATAAGTCGCGTCAAGCAAACGCAACGCTTTCTCAAGAAGCCGCCTGGAGGAAAATCGACCATGCTCGTCCAACCGCACCTTTTCATCCCCGGCCCGACCAACATCCCCGATGCCGTGCGCCAGGCGATGGATATCCGCATGGAGGACATGCGTTCGCCGGAGTTCCCGAAGTTCACCCTGCCGCTATTCGAGGACCTGAAGAAGGTCTTCAAGATGAAGGACGGCCGCGTCTTCCTTTTCCCCTCCTCCGGTACCGGCGCCTGGGAGTCGGCGATCCTCAACACGCTGGCCGTCGGCGACAAGGTCCTGATGAGCCGCTTCGGCCAGTTCTCGCTGCTCTGGGTCGACATGGCCGAGCGGCTGGGACTGAAGGTCGTACTGTGTGACGAGGAGTGGGGCACGGGCGTTCCGGCCGACAAGTATGCCGAGATCCTGGCCAAAGACACCGCCCACGAGATCAAGGCCGTATTCGCCACCCAGAATGAGACGGCGACGGGTGTGACGAGCGACATCGCGGCCGTGCGCAAGGCCATGGACGATGCCAAGCACCCGGCGATGCTGATGGTCGACGGCGTATCCTCGGTCGGCTCCATCGACATGCGGATGGGCGAGTGGGGCGTCGATTGCTGCGTGTCCGGTTCGCAGAAGGGCTTCATGCTGCCGACGGGCCTGGGCATCCTGGCCGTCAGCCAGAAGGCGCTCGACGCCAACAAGTCGCTGAACGGCCGCATGAATCGCTGCTACTTCTCGTTCGAGGACATGATCAAGACCAACGACCTCGGCTATTTCCCCTACACCCCGGCAACGCAGTTGTTGCGCGGCATGCGCGTGTCGATGGACATGCTGTTCGCCGAGGGCCTCGACAACGTGTTCTCCCGCCACCACCGCATGGCCGAGGCCGTCCGCCGTGGCGTCGCCGCCTGGGGCCTGAAGCTGTGCGCCAAGGAGCCGAAGTGGCACTCCGATACGGTCAGCGCGATCTTCGTGCCTGAGGGTATCGACAGCGCCGAAGTCGTGAAGACTGCCTACTACCGCTATAATCTTTCGCTCGGCGTCGGCCTCAACAAGGTCGCCGGCAAGGTCTTCCGCATCGGCCACCTCGGCGCACTGGACGAGATCATGATCGGCGGCGCCCTGTTCGGCGTCGAGATGGCGCTGCGCGATTGCGGCGTGAAGATCGCCCCAGGCTCCGGCACGGGCGCGGCAGCGGAATACTTCCGCGAGACCGCAACCAAGCCGACGACCAGCCGGGCGCCCGTGCCGCAGCTCAAGATCGCCGTCTGAAAAAAGTAGAACTGCTGCGCCCGGCTTCGACGCGCCGGGCCGGACACGCTAAGAAGCGAAGCCACCTCGGCAATGCCGCCGGGGAAGGCATGCCTGCGAGCCGTCCCCCGACGGCCGTCGGCAGCCACGAGCCGAGCCACTTTTCCCAGGAGAGGACGTCCGATGAGCCACACCCTCTATTATCTCCGCAAGGCCCGCCTGCAGCGCAGCGAGCTTGCCGTTCCGGGCTCCAATCCCGGCATGTTCGCTAAGGCCCTGAACAGCGCCGCCGACTACGTCTTCCTCGACCTCGAAGACGCCGTAGCTCCCCCTGACAAGGTGCAGGCCCGCGCCAACATCATCCAGTGCCTGAAGGAGATGGACTGGCGGGCCGCCGGCAAGACCGTTTCGATCCGCATCAACGGTCTCGACACGCACTATATGTACCGCGACGTGGTCGAGCTGATCGAGCAGGTCGGCGACAAGATCGACACCATCCTCGTGCCCAAGGCCGGCGTTCCCGGCGATCTCTACATGGTCGACGCCATGCTCTCGCAGATCGAGGACGCCAAGGGCCTCGAGAAGGGCTCGATCGGCATGGAGGCGCTGATCGAGACGGCGCTCGGCATGGCCAACGTCGAGGCCATCGCGCAATATCCAAACCGCATGGAAGCGCTGCACTTCGGCGTCGCCGACTATGCCGCCAGCTTGAAGTCGCGCACCGTCGTCATCGGCGGCCTGAACCCCGACTATCCGGGCGACCAGTGGCACGCTTCGCTGACCCGCATGCTGGTCGCCTGCCGCGCCTATGGCCTGCGCGCCATCGACGGTCCGTTCGGCGGCATCGACGATCCCGAAGGCTACAAGGCCGGTGCTCGCCGCGCAGCCGCCCTCGGCTACGAGGGCAAGTGGGCGATCCACCCCAGTCAGATCGAACTGGCCAACGACGTGTTCTCGCCGACGGCGGCCGAAGTCGGCAAGGCCGAGCGCATCGTTGCAGCTCTGAAAGAGGCCGAGGCCCAGGGCAAGGGTGCCGCCTCGCTCGACGGCAAGATGATCGACGCAGCCTCCGAGCGGATGGCCCGCAACGTGCTCGTCACCAACGACGCGATCCAAAGTGCTGCTGCCAAGCGTGCTGCCGGTTAATTCCGGCTCGCCCCTCCTCCCGGCGGGGAGGGGCGCCTCATAAGAAGGCCGCCAAACCCATCAAGGGAGGACACTGAATGGACATCCACGAGTATCAGGCCAAGGAACTGCTGTCGAAATTCGGCGTGCCCATTCCCCGCGGCGGCCTTGCCTACTCGCCCGAGCAGGCGACCTACCGCGCCAACGAGATCGGCGGCTCGGTGTGGGTCGTCAAGGCGCAGATCCATTCGGGCGCCCGCGGCAAGGCCGGCGGCATCCGCATCTGCCGCACCGACAACGAGATCTGGGATGCCGCCGACGCCCTGCTCGGCAAGCGCCTTGTCACCACCCAGACGGGCCCCCAGGGCAAGCTCGTCTCCCGCCTCTACATCGAGGAGGGGTCCAACATCGATAAGGAATTCTACCTCTCGTTCGTGATGGACCGCGGGCAGGAGCGCATCGTCGTCGTCGCTTCCGCGGCCGGCGGCATGGACATCGAGGAGATCAGCGCCAAGGACCCGGATTCGATCCTGCGCGTGGTCGTCGATCCCGCAGTCGGCATGCAGGGCTTCCAGGCGCGCGAGGTGGCCTTCGGTCTCGGCATCGAGCCCAACCTGATCAACAAGTTCGAACGCACGATCCTGGGCTGCTACCGCGCCTTCCGCGACCTCGACGCGACCATGGTCGAGATCAACCCGCTGGTCATCACCAAGGAGAACGCCGTCCTCGCGCTCGACGCCAAGATGAGCTTCGACGAGAACGCGCTGTTCCGCCGGCCGCAGATCTCCGAGCTGCGCGACAAGTCCCAGGAGGACGCGCGCGAGACCTATGCCTCCGATCGCGGCCTGTCCTACGTCGGCCTCGACGGCGATATCGGCTGCATCGTCAATGGCGCCGGCCTTGCGATGGCGACCCTCGACATGATCAAGCTGGCCGGCGGCGAGCCCGCCAACTTCCTCGACATCGGCGGCGGCGCCTCGCCCGAGCGCGTGCAGAAGTCGTTCCGCGCCGTGCTCAAGGACGGCAACGTCAAGGCGATCCTGGTCAACGTGTTCGCCGGCATCAACCGCTGCGACTGGGTGGCCAAGGGCGTCGTCGAGGCGGTCAAGGAGATCGGGATCACGATGCCGATCGTGGTGCGCCTGTCCGGCACCAACGACGTCGAGGGCAAGCGCATCATCGCCGAAAGCGGCCTGACGCTGATTGCTGCCGACAGCCTGCGCGATGCCGCCGAGAAAGCGGTTGCCGCCGCCAAGAAGCCTGCTGCCTGAGCGAGCCCGCGAGAGGAACCCCCATGGCCATCTTCATCAACGAGAACACGCCGATCCTCATCCAGGGCTTCACCGGCCGCATCGGCACCTTCCACGCCCAGGAAATGATCGACTACGGCACCAACGTCGTCGGCGGCGTCACGCCCGGCAAGGGCGGCACCACGCACCTCGGCCGCCCGGTCTTCAATACTGTGCGCGGCGCCGTGGCCGAGACCGGGGCTGAGGCCTCCATCGTGTTCGTGCCGCCGCCGTTCGCCGCCGACGCGATCATGGAAGCCGCCGACGCCGGCATCAAGTACTGCACCTGCATCACCGACGGCATCCCCGCCCAGGACATGATCCGCGTGAAGCGCTACATGCGGCGCTACAAGAAGGACCAGCGGATGCGGCTGACGGGCCCCAACTGCGCGGGCACCATCTCGCCCGGCAAGGCCATGCTCGGCATCATGCCCGGTCACATCTACATGCCGGGCCGCGTCGGCATCGTCGGGCGTTCCGGCACGCTCGGCTATGAGGCGGCCGAGCAGATGAAGGCGCTCGGCATCGGCGTGTCGACGTCGGTCGGCATCGGCGGCGATCCGATCAACGGCGCGTCCTTCAGGGATATCCTGGAGGAGTTCGAGAAGGACCCGGAGACCGACGCCGTGCTGCTGATCGGCGAGATCGGCGGCCCACAGGAGGCCGAGGCCGGCGTCTACGCCCGCGACCACATGAAGAAGCCGGTCGTCGCCTATATTGCGGGCCTCTCCGCGCCGAAGGGCCGTCGCATGGGCCATGCGGGCGCCATCGTCTCCTCGTTCGGCGAATCGGCGGCCGAGAAGGTCGAGATCCTCAAGGGCTGCGGCGTCACCATCGCGGTCACGCCGGCCGACATGGGCGCGACCATGGCCGACGTGCTGTCTCGCATGAAGAAGATGGCCTTACGCCAAAGTGACGACGAGGGGGCCTTGCCCCCTCGACCCCCACAAGGATCTAGTGTGGCGTCGCGCTTTAATTGACCTCAGCGTGCGGCAAACTGGTCGTCAATTAAAGCGCGATAAACGCCACACTAAGTCATTAATTTTGTTAGTGGCCTTCATGTCTCGCCTAAATCGTCAGAGGTTTCGGCCAGCACAGCGATTTAGGCGAGACAGGCCACTAGACCCTTGATCCGCTCCTGGCGCGCCCGTCGTTCCAGCGCCGGTAAAACAGCCTCCGGCTGCGCGGGGCCCGGGGCGGCGAGAGCCCCGGCACTTCACTTGGCCGACGATCAGCATTGCTGACCTGAGCGCGCATGGACGCCGAGCCCCGCGCTCAATCAGCGACGAGGCTGAGCGGTGAGGTTTTCGACAGGACGAAATGGGAGGCTAGCCAATGGTGACGTCATCACAGACTCCGGCGGCACGCCCGCTCGACGAGATCGCCCTGCGCGACGAACTGCGAGCGCTCCGCGCGGAAATCCCCGACAAGCCCTGGCTCAATCCGATCACGGCCGTCGCTTTCTCGTTGTCGCGTCAGCTGGAGTCCGGGGAGATCGGCATGGCCGACGTCAAGGCGCTGGCCGGCCGCCTGATGGACCGCGCCTGCGCCAACCGCGCCACCCGGTTGCGCGAGCGGATCGGTTTCATCTCGCGCGAGGCCACCCACCGCGATTTCGAGACGCTCGTCACCGAGACCATGGCAGGCGCCGACGGCACGCCCGACCTCAACGCCTTCGCCA
>JBGSQO010000271.1:0-1572 GCA_041738055.1 Filomicrobium sp. | reverse complement strand
CTCCCCCTGCACGGCAAAGCCGAGGGCAGCCGCCAGCGACGCGACGAAGCCCATCGGCCCGTCGTCGGCCTCCTCCTCGACGGCAGGAGCGGTCTGCGCCCTGACCCGGTTCTGCGCGTGCTCCAGGATGCGGCGCGTCGACAGCCCGCCGAACTCCTCGAAGAACTCCCGACCGAAGAAGGCCGAAGCGTCCGGGAAGCTGACCCCAGGACCGCTCACCTCGGCAAAGTGCTCGAGCCGGCGGCCGATGATCCGGCGCGCTTCCTCCGCCGTGCGGCTTTCCATCAGGTGCACCGGCCCAGACTTCTCGATGCGGTCGATGAAGGATTGCGGCAGCGGCCCGCGCACGCGCTCATAGAAGTCGTCGAGGCAAGAGATGATCGAGATCGCCGACGGCACGCGGTTGGTGATCTGCATGAGATCGCCCACCGCCTTCTGGAAGCGGACCTCCGGATCGGGAAAGTTGATCAGGTCCTCGACTTGGTCGATGACGAACACCAGCGCCGCTTTGTCGACCGCCCACATGAGCTGGCCCAGCGAGGCGATGATCTCGAACGCGCGGCCTTCCCCGTCGTTGGGATCGAGCGCGGCGACCGCCTCGTGCGCCAGCGGCGTCAACTGCCGTCCGTAGAGGTATTGCCGGATGCGCTGGTCGATGCGCGGATCGCGCCGCTGCAGATAGAGCAACGCCCTGACGATGTTGACGTCGGGCTCCTCGTCCATGTAGGCCGGATCGGCCACCACGCGGTCGGCGAGCCCCAGCACCATGCGGGCCAGCGCCCCGTCGCTGAGTTCCCCCTCGCGAAGGCTCTCGATCTCGGCTTCGGTGATGCTGGCGCAGCGCTCGACGAGTCCGTCGGTCAGCCGCTGCAGGCCGGTGCTGCCGAAGGTATCGGGATCGTAGGCCTTCTCCAGCGAATGGACCAGCCGGCGCAGGAAGTAATCGGCGTAGGTGCCGACGTCGGGCGTCATCTGCGCATAGCCGAAATAGGCGGCGCCCTCGCGGTGCGCCCGCGTCCTGAGCGCCCGGATGAGATGCGTCTTGCCGGCGCCCGACTGGCCGTGGAACAGCAGGATGCGCGCCTGCGCCGAGCCCGTCGCCGTGACCGCCTTCAGCACCTCTGCGAACTTCCGCCGCGCCTTGGCGTGCACCTCCTCCACGTCGACCGGATCGGCGCGCCAGATATCGTCCTCCCAGGTGATCGAGTGCTCGAAGGCATCCGACAGCCTGTCCGGCGCGATCGCCTCGGGGGCCCGCTCCTGCATCTCTGCGTTCATCCTCGACTGCTTGATCACGCGGCATCCTCGTCGTCGGCCACGCGCACCAGATGCCAGACGGTGTTCTTGTAGGTGATGGCGGAAGCCTCCAGTTCGGACGAGCTGCGGGCATCCTTGAGGTCGATGCTGGCCAGCGCCAGATAGCCGGAGCGATGGGCTTCCGCCAGCATGCACTTGAATTCGATCTCGCTGAGCCCCCAGTCGGGGTGCGCCGCATTAACGGCGTCCCACACCCTGGCGATCAGCGCCTTGCGGTTGCCGCCCCAGCCTTCGGCATGCTGGCGCGCGGCAGCC
>JBGSQO010000261.1:0-7058 GCA_041738055.1 Filomicrobium sp. | reverse complement strand
AGGAGGGCCGGGCGCACGCGGGCCAAGCGCTGTTCGCCATCGTCCAGGGCGGCATCGACGAAGCGCTGCGGCGGACCTCGGCGGAGGCGCTGGTCGCCATGGATTTTCCTGGCTACGCGGTCGGCGGTCTTGCCGTCGGCGAGGGCCACGAGGCGATGCTCAGAACGCTGGAAGCAACCGTGCCGCTACTGCCGTCTGAAAAACCGCGCTACCTGATGGGGGTCGGCACGCCGCAGGACCTGATCGAGGCGGTGGCGCGCGGCATCGATATGTTCGACTGCGTGATGCCGACCCGCAACGGCCGCCACGGGCTCGCCTTCACTTGGTCCGGCAAGGTCAACCTGCGAAACGCGCGCCACGCCGAGGACCTCGCCCCACTCGACCCCGAGAGCCAGTGCCCGGCCGCCCGCGACTACTCCCGCGCCTATCTGCACCACCTCATCAAGTCGGGCGAGATGCTGGGCCAGATGCTGGTCTCCTGGAACAACGTCGCGTTCTATCAGGAGCTGATGGCAGCCATGCGCGAGGCCATCGCCGAGAAGCGGTTCGCGAGTTGGGCGGAGGCGACGAAAGCGCGGCTTGCGGGGGTGGATACCAAGTGAAGACGAAGGGGCTTTGCCCCCTCGACCCCCACCAAGGGCTAAGCCCTTGGAACCATCAACCGGAGATCCTGGCACGGCCGTCGCCCAGCAAAGGCAAACGGGGTGATCCCCCGCGCGGGGGTCCGGGGGCGCATCCAACACCAGTTTACTGAGTGTTGGCTGGGCAGAGCCCCCGTCTTCACTTGCCGCCTCAGACGATGCCGAGATCGCCGCCGGTCTCTACGTGCACGATGCCGGCATCGCTGACGCCCTGCAGGAAGGCGACGTGGTGCTGGATGCCGTCGATGGTGGCGCTGACGCGGGTGCCGCCGGTCTCAACGGATACCGCAAGGCCCGAGGCGTCGCCCTTCAGGATGTCGGCGAGGTCCAGCACGTCGCCGACGGCATAGTCGGTGATGGTGTCCATGCCGCGGCTGGCGCCCGTGCTGGTTGCCACATCGCGGCTCAGATAGACGAACGTGTCGTCGCCCGCCCCGCCGGTCAGGATATCGGCGCCGCCGGCCGCGCGGATCGTGTCGGCGCCAGCCCCGCCATTGAACGTGTTCACCCCATCCGAGCCGCGGAACGAGTCGGCGTAGTTCGAGCCGATGAACGCTTCGATGCTGGTGAAGGACGCCGTGCCCGGGCCGCTGGCCGTCTTGGCGCTGGCATCGATCGTGGCGCCGACGGTCGATCGCGAAAAGTCGAGCGTGTCGTAGCCACCGCCGCCGTTGACGGTATCGGTGCCGCTGGACGATCGGAACGTGTCGTTCCCGGAGCCGCCGAGCAGCGTGTCGGTGTTGGCTCCGCCGTCGAGGATGTCGTTGCCGGTTCCGCCTTCGAGGCGATCGTCGCCGCCATCCCCGAACAGCGTGTCGTTGCCGCTGTCGCCCTTGATGAGATCGTTGCCGCCGCCACCGTAGAAGCCGTCGTTGCCGGAGCCGCCCGAGAGCGTATCGTTGTCGGCGCCGCCGTTGAGATAGTCGTCGCCATTGCCGCCCGAGAGCACGTCGGCACCGGCATCGCCCAGGAGCCGGTCTTTGCCGCTGTCACCCTTCAAGGTGTCGTGGCCGTTGCCCCCGACGATCTCGTCGTCGCCCTTGCCGCCGTTCGCGGTGTCGTCGCCGTCGCCGGCCAGGATGCGGTCGTTGCCGTCCTTGCCCGACAGAATGTCGCTGCCGCCATTGGCGTCGATCAGGTCGGCCGTGGCGCCCCCGACGATGGTCTCGGCGGCGTCGGTGCCGGCGTTCGAGACGAACGAGCCGGCGCCGTCGAGCTTGTAGGGGCCGTTGAGCGTATCGGTGACGAGGTTGCCCGACAGCATCGTGCCGGAGGTCTCGAAGCCGCGCTCTTCGATGCCGTAGCGGGACTGGTCGCCGCCGTCGATGGTGTTGCCGGTGACGAGGTTGTCGCTGGCCGCATAGACGAGGCCATGGACGGTATCGGCGAAGCCGTCGATCAGAACCTCGGAATAGGTGCCGGCGGCGGCCTGCGAGTTGTCGTGGACCTGGTTGCCCTCGACCGTCACGTTGGAAGCGCCAAAGAGCTTGATGCCGCTCATGCCGTTGTGGTGGACGTCGACGCCACTGACGACGACATCGCCGGCCATCTGGATGAGAACGCCTTCACGGGCATTGCCCGAGGCCTCGCCGCCGGAGAGGGTGATGCGCTCGGGGCTGTCGATATTCTCGCTGCCGCGCTGGACGACGAAGCCCGCCCCGCCGTTGTCGCGCGAGATGTTGTCGGACAGCACCAAGTCTTCCGAGAAGGTGACGACGTTGAATCCGTGGCGGCCGTTCTCGTAGGAGAGGTTGCCGGAGATGTTGCCTTCCACGATGCGGTCGAGCACGAAGCCGTCGACGCCGTTGTGGTGGGCGACGCTGTCGGTGATCGCGAGCCTTGTCGTCACCTCGTGCGGATCGAAGCCATAACGCGAGACCTGCGTGATCTCGACCCGCGCAACGGTCACGTCGAAGTCGGAGAGGGGCGAGCCGGGAACCGGGCCGGTGAAAAAGCCGTCGACCTTGCCGGTCGTCCCCGCCATGTTGCCGTCGATCGTGAGGTCGGCCACGCCCCAGTTGGAGGTGCCTTCCCCCCACGGGGAACGCACGAGACCGGTGATGTTGTCGGTCGAGCCGTCGACCAGCCGGAGCGTGGTCTCGCCCATTCCGGCGCCCTTCAGAAACACGTTCGACAGCACGGTGAGGCCGCCGGCGCTGTCGGGGTCGCCCGCCAGACCATAGTTGCCGGGCGGGATATAGACGATGCCGCCGCCGGCCGCGTGGGCCGCATCGATCGCCGCCTGGATCATCGGCCGGTTGTCGACTGTCGGATCGGCCAGGGCGCCGTAGTCGGCGACGTTGAAGACGCCTGCCCCGGTCGGCTGGCCAGGGGAATGGAAGGCGGCGCCGGGATCGTAGGCGTAGGACGGCGCGGCGGTAATGCCGTCCGCGATCAACTGCGCACCAACGCCCGCCATATGTCTCGTCTCCCCAACATGCTCAGAGTTTCCATGACCCTAAAGCGCGAGAGGTTCGAGGACTGCTAAGCCGACAAGTGCAATTTTACGCATCTCGGCGAAGCGCCCGGATTTTGGGCATCTGCCAAGTAAAAAGGCCCCGGCGGGGTGCGCCGGAGCCTTCATGGTATTGCCTCGGATCTCGAAGGTGAGTGCCGGAAGACTTATTACTGGGCGGGCTTCGGGGCCGGCTGCGCGGCTTCCTTGGCCTTGTCGTAGGCCTTGGCGGCTGCGTCCTTGGTCGCATCGTAGGCTTTCGTGGCGGCGTCCTTGGTCGCCTCGTAGGCCTTGCTTGCGGCCTCCTTGGCCTTCTCGTAGGCAGGACCCGACTGCTCCTTAGCCTTCTCGTAGGCTTCCTTGGTCGACTCGGTCGTCTTGTCGGTCAGCTCACGAGCCTTGTCCATGGCGCGCTGGAGCAGCGACTTCTGGGCTTCCTTGCGCTCGAAGGCCTTGGCCGCCTGCAGCTTCTCTTTGGTCACGCCCGGCATCACGACCGTGCGCTTGCCGTCCACGTCCTTGAACTCGAGCGCGCTGAGAGCGACGCCGACGCGCTTCTCGCCGACGCCGAGGAAGCCGCCGGTGCCGATGATGACGCCCTGAACGCGGTTCCAGTCGTTGAGGATGATGTCCTCGATGTCGCCGATGATCTTGCCCTCGGAGTTCTGCACCTTGGCGCCGATCAGCACGTCGCGGGCCAGATAGTGGTCATCGGGCTGGGCCTCGATGAAGGTGTTGGGCGGCAGCGCGGTCTCCTGCGCCAGGGCGGGGACGGCGAACGCGGCAATCGCCAGGGCGGCGACGATGGACTTGGCGAACTTCATAGCGGTGCTCCTTCCTGCATCTGCCACCGGGCCGTATCGCGCCGGCGGCAACCTCCCTTCCACGAAGGCCGCGCGGGCACAATCGGTGCGCTCCGCCACGGCCTCGGTCGGTCATGAGCGCATGTAGTGAGACTCTGTGTCGGGATAAAGTCGGGACCGGCACTGCGCGCCGGCTGCGTCGAAGTGCCCTAAATGACTGGTCCGTCATGGGAAACGTGTTGATAGACGAGCCCTGTACTGGGGCATCATTGCTCGAGACCGTCGCAATGGTCTATCACTCCCACAGATTTGTCATGATCGCGGTCGCAGGCCGGGCCTTCCCGTGGCCTCAGAGCGATCGTACCGCCCCCTCGAAAGGCTGAGGCCCGACCTTGTCCGACACCAGCGATACGCCCAGCGGTGGCCCCGGCGGCCCGCGCGACATCCGGCCCATCTCCATCACCGAGGAGATGAAGCGCTCCTATCTCGAGTACGCGATGAGCGTGATCGTGAGCCGCGCGCTGCCCGACGTGCGCGATGGTCTGAAGCCGGTTCACCGCCGCATCCTCTACACCATGGGGGAGATGGGGCTCAACTGGAACAAGCCCTACAAGAAGTCAGCCCGTGTCGTCGGCGACGTCATGGGCAAGCTGCACCCGCACGGCGATTCGGCCATCTACGATGCGCTGGTCCGCCTCGCCCAGGACTTCTCGATGAGCCTGCCGCTGATCGACGGCCAGGGCAACTTCGGCTCGGTCGACGGCGACCCCCCGGCGGCGATGCGCTATACCGAGTGCCGGCTGGCCCGCGTGGCGAGCTTTCTGCTCGATGATCTCGACAAGGATACGGTCGACTTCCAGGAGAACTACGACGGCCAGGAGGAAGAGCCCTCCGTTCTGCCGGCGAAGTTCCCCAATCTGTTGGTCAATGGCGCGGGTGGCATCGCCGTCGGCATGGCCACCAACATCCCGCCCCACAATCTGGGCGAAGTGATCGACGCGTGTCTGGCCACCTACGACAACCCCGCGATCACCATCGAGGACCTGTGCCAGATCGTACAGGGGCCGGATTTCCCGACCGGCGCCATGATCCTGGGGCGCGGCGGCATCCTGTCGGCCTATCACAAGGGCCGCGGCTCGATCATCATGCGCGCCAAGGTCGACGTGGAGGAGATCCGCAAGGACCGCAACGCGCTGATCGTGACGGCCATCCCCTATCAGGTGAACAAGCGCGTCCTGATCGAGAAGATCGCCGACATGGTGCGCGAGAAGCGTATCGAGGGCATCGCCGACATCTGGGACGAGAGCAACCGCGAGGGCATGCGCGTCGTCATCGAGTTGAAGCGCGATGCGGTCCCCGATGTGGTGCTGAACCAGCTGTGGCGCTTCTCCGACCTGCAGTCGACGTTCGGCGCCAACATGCTGGCGATCAACGGCGGCCGGCCCGAGCAGATGAACCTCAAGGACATGATCGAGGCGTTCAACGCCTTCCGTGTCGAGGTCGTCACCCGGCGCACCAAGTACCTACTCAACAAGGCGCGCGACCGGGCGCATGTGTTGGTCGGTCTCGCCATCGCGGTCGCCAACATCGACGAGGTGATCAACCTCATCCGTCGCGCGGCCTCGCCTGCCGTGGCCAAAGAACAGTTGATGGAGCGCGACTGGCCGGCCCGCGATGTGGCCCCGCTGGTCGAATTGATCGCCGACCCGCGCCACAAGGTGCAGGAGGACGGCACCTACAAGCTCTCCGAGGAGCAGGCCAAGGCGATCCTGGAGTTGCGCCTCGCCCGCCTGACAGCTCTGGGCCGCGACGAGATCGCGGAAGAGTTGAACAAGATCGCCGAGGAGATCCGCGAGTATCTGGCGATCCTGTCCTCGCGCATCCGCATCGTCGACCTGATCCGCGCCGAGCTTGCTGAGATTCGTAACGCGTTCGCTGTTCCGCGCCGCACCGAGATCGTGGACATCGAGGGCGAAGTCGACGACGAAGACCTGATCCAGCGCGAGGACGTGGTCGTCACCGTCACCCACAAGGGCTACATCAAGCGCGTGCCGCTCGTCACCTACCGGGCGCAGCGGCGCGGCGGCAAGGGCCGCTCGGGGCTGTCGACGCGGGACGAGGATTTCGTCACCAAGCTGTTCATCGCCTCCACCCACACGCCGGTGTTGTTCTTCTCCTCGCGCGGCATGTGCTACCGCATGAAGGTCTGGCGTCTGCCCGTCGGCACGCCGCAGTCGATCGGCAAGGCGCTGGTCAACCTTCTGCCGCTGGAGCAGGACGAGTTCATCACCTCCATCCTGCCGTTGCCGGAGGATTCGTCGACCTGGGGCAACCTGCAGCTGATGTTTGCCACGCGCACCGGTAACGTGCGCCGCAACGAACTCAGCGATTTCGAGAACATCAACCGCAACGGCAAGATCGCCATGAAGCTCGACGAGGGCGACCGCATCGTCAACGTCGCGACCTGCACCCCGGCCGACACGGTTCTGCTGACCACGGCCACCGGCCAGTGCATCCGCTTCGATGTCGAGGACGTGCGCGTGTTCAAGGGCCGCGATTCGACGGGCGTTCGCGGCATCCGCTTGGAGGAGGGCAACGAAGTCATCTCCATGGCGATCCTCGATGGCCTTAAGACGACGGCACCCGAGCGGGCGGCCTACCTGAAGATCGCCAGCGCCCAGCGGCGTGGGGCGGACGATGCCGAGGGGGCCGAGGAGGCCGCAGCGGTACCGGCCGAGGCGGAGGTCTCCGAAGACGAGGCGGCGGGCGAGGTCCATCTCACCGACGAGCGGGTGGCCGAATTGGCCGCGCACGAGCAGTTTGTGCTGACGATTTCGGAGCGCGGCTTCGGCAAGCGCACCTCGTCTTACGAATACCGGACCAGCGGGCGCGGCGGTAAGGGCATCCTGGCCATGGTCGTCAACGACCGCAACGGGCGGCTGTGCGCGGCGTTCCCGATCGGCATGAGCGACCAGATCATGCTCGTCACCAACGCCGGCCAGCTGATCCGCACGACCGTCCAGCAGGTCCGTATCGCCGGCCGTAACACGCAGGGTGTGCGCATCTTCCGCACCGACGCGGAGGAGCGGGTCGTCTCGGTCGAGCGCATCTCTGAGGTGGCAGGCGAGGAGCCCGGCACCGGCGAGACGCCTGCCGAGG
>JBGSQO010000260.1:0-2032 GCA_041738055.1 Filomicrobium sp. | reverse complement strand
GGTCGAGACGGCGGGCGCGCTGGTGGCGTTGGCGCTGTCGGTCGCCGTGAAGGTCAGCGTGCGGTCGCCGGCCGTCGGATCCTGCGAGGCGTTCTCATACGTGATGGAGGCGATCAGCGTATCGAGGTCGGCTTGGGGCATCGTTCCGCCGCCCGAGCGGGTGATGGCGAAGCCGGCTGCGGTCGTATAGGCCACCTGGAACGTCGTACCGCCGACCGTTGCCGTGCGGGTTGCGTTGGCATCGAGGGCGAACGTCTGCCCGCCGATCGTTACGCGCTCCGCGGCGCCGTCCGCTAGGCCGCCCGCGGCGATGGCGAGGCGTGTGATGTCGTTGTCCGCATCGGCTGCGTCGGCCTTGGTGTCGAGGGTGACGGGGATGGGCGCATCACCTTCGGTGAAGGGCACCTCGTGATGGAGGTCGTTGGGCTGTTCGGCGGTCGCCAGCGAGACCGAGAAGCCGCCGAGGTTGCCGACGTTGGTCAGGCGGATCTCGACGACGTCGCCGGCAGAAGCGTTGTAGGAGATGACCTCACCCGCCGGCAGACTCGGATACCAGCCGATGATGGCGTCGACGCGGGTGCCATTGACGTACAGCTCGGCGTGGTCGTCGAAATATTCGCCGGGGGCGCCGACTGTGATGGTCGCATCCTCGGTCAGCGTGCGGCTCATCACCATGGCCCAGATGCCGTTGCCCGGCGTGTAGTCGCCGTTGGTCGGATGGGCCACATACGAGAAGCCGGACGCCACGAGACTGTCGCGCGGGTTCTCGCCGCTGGTGATGCTGGTGTCGTTGAACACGACCGAGCCGGCCGGCGAATAGCCGACGCCGTGCAATGTGGGTGTCCCCAGTGCGCCGCTCTGGGCCGTCGGGTCGGGGTTGATGCTTCCGGTCACGCCGAAATGGCCGCCGTAGAGCGCGACCTGCCAGGCGTTGTCGGGCGGCGAGGTGGGCAGCGTTCCGTCGGACACCGGCAGCGGTCCGTCGAGATCGATGACGGGCAGGTCGTTGACGGCCGCGACGTGGATAGTCGAGACGGCGGTGTTCGAGGTCGTGCCGAAGGTCGAGTTGGTGACATCGAAGGTGATTGTGCGATCGACGGTCGAGGGGGCCTCCGAGCCGTTGGAGAACGTGATCGCGCCGAGCGCCGCCTGGTAATCTGCGACGCTGGCGGTGCCGCTCAGTGAGACCGCGATCTGCCCGGGGACGCTCGTATCGATGGTCGCGGTGATGCTGGCCGGCAGGGTACCGACACTCAACACGTCTCCGGCGTGCGCGTTGGTCAGAGTGACGCGCGCCGCGCCGAGATTTGTGCCAAGAGCTGCGTGCTGGGCGATGCCGAGATCGGCATCGACGACCGCGACGGCCGCGCCATTCTCGGTGAATATCTTCTGAGCCGCTGTTCCGGTCGCCGTCGAGTTGTCGGCGTCGAGGTCCAGAGACAGCAGGCTGATGGTATTGGGCGCTGCGAAGGTGAAGTCGCCATCGCCGTCGTGGAGGAAGCGGGCCTGGATCAGCGGGTCGTTGATGTGCAGCTGGTACTTGACGTCCCAGCTCGAGACCTCAGACCAGGTAAAGCCGACCATCGAGTTGGTCTCGCCGTTCTGGTCCTGGGTGCCAGCGGCGCGCAGCTCGGAGCCCACAACCGAAACCTGCACATTGGTTGGTGTGCTAACGGTATAGCTTTGCAGGCCGCCGAGCTGTGGTGAAACGGATTCGCGGGTGAACGGTGCACCGCCGATGCCGTCGATGTCACTAATGCGGAACTCCGGACTGCCGACCGCATAGACCGTCTGGCCGGTGCCCGAGGCGAAAATCTCCCAGCGCAACGTCACGCTGCTCTGCTGGGTCAGCTGAACGTACACGTCATCGCCCAGCGTGCCGAAGAATGGCGTGGTCGCCCCGGAGAAGCCCGGCGTGAAATCGATGACCGTCGCCCTGAGATCGATCGACGAGCCGCCGAGCGTGCCGGCGTTGAGCCAGAGCGCGGTCGTGCCGACGCTGCCCGTCCCCGCGACCGCCGGATTGCCGCTG
>JBGSQO010000255.1:0-2073 GCA_041738055.1 Filomicrobium sp. | reverse complement strand
GACCAGGGACTAGTCCCTGGACCCATTCTTGGGGACTCTAAAGTCAGGGTTTCCAAAGGCCTCAGGCCTTTGGCGGAGGTTTGGAGGCAGAGCCTCCAAGGGGCATGAATTCCAGCGCTGGGTCGTCAGGCACAAATGTGTCGGCTGCTTCTAGCAGCACGCGCCCTGGCCGCAAAGGGCCGAAGCCTCACGCGTCCTCACGTGCGGTTTCGCGACCGGCGGGTGGCTCGCCCGGTTTGACCGCGTCGTCGGCGGTCGCTTGAACGGGCAGGCGCGGCCCGAACAGCGCCATTCGAAGCCCGCCGATGTCTGCACCAGCCCGATCGTGCACGCGCTTGACCGCATAGGTCCACACCGGACTGAACAGCAGCGACAGCACGATCACCGAGATGGCGAGCTTGTAACCGACGGGATCAAGCACGCCATTGGCGAGCCCCACGGCCGCCAGCACGAACGAGAATTCGCCGATCTGGCCCATGATGAGCCCGGCCTGGAAGGCGGTCGTCCACGGCAGGCCGAGGACGTGCAGGATGACGATGTTGAGGATCGATTTCAAAACCAGCGTGCCGACGACGAACGCCCCGACGAGGGGCAGGTTGGCGGCAATGAACCCGACGTCGACCAGCAGCCCGATGGCGACGAAGAACAACACCATCAGCACACCCTGGATCGGCTCCATGGCGCGGATCGCTTCGGTCCGGAGCGTCGTCTTGCCGATGACGAGACCGGCTAGGAAAGCGCCATAGGCGGGCGACATACCGGCAACGCCGCTGATCACGGCAGCCGTGCAGCAGATCAGCAGCGCGATCAGCGTGACGAGTTCGACCCGGCCAAGGATGCGGTCCTGGAACGGGAAGGGCTGCTTGCCGCGCCGGCCCATGGTGAAGATGAACAGCGCCAGGACGCCGATGGCGATCGCCACGGTGATCAGCGTCGACACATCGAGCCCACCGGCCTGATCGAAGGCGTTGGCGACGATCAGCATCGGGACGATGGCGATGTCCTGGGCGATCATGACAGCGATCACGATGCGACCCAGTTCGGATCGCAACTCGCCGAGATCGTCGAGCATCTTGAGCGCGACGGCTGTCGACGACATGGTGACGACGAAGGTCAGCAGCACGATCTGCTCGGTCCGCCAGCCCTGCACCCAGCCGAACGCGACCATGGCGCCGAACGCGAACACCAGCTGGCCCAGCACCGTCAGCACGGCGGGCCGCAAATCGGCGATGAACGCCTTGAGTGAGATCTCCATACCGATGACGAACAGCAGGAACAGCACGCCGAATTCGGCCAGCAGCGGCACGCCCTCGACCTTGGGCATGAACCCGATACCGGCGGGACCCAGCGCAAGGCCGGCCAGGATGTAGCCCACCATCGGCGGCTGCTTCATGGAGATCATGACGAGACCTGCCGTCACGGCAGCCAGCGTCATGATGGCAATGGCAAGCAGGAACGGCAGTTGCTCTTCCACGGGCGGTCTCCGTCGCGTGAAGGGGGCGGAAAAATAAAAGGTGCCACGCCGCGCGCCATGACGACGTGCAGTGCCTGCGCTCCTCTCGTTTCAAGACTGTAGCAGCCACATTGTGGCCATGCGACAGCCGCGCCGGCACATTGAGCCGTCTTGTTTCAGACGTTGGGATGAGATGTGCCGCCAATGCCTCAGGGAGTGGCAGGCGCCCCGGCCAGAATGGCGCGAGATGCAGCACAATCGGCGTCCATCTGCACACGCATCTCCTCCATCGACGCGAATCGCTTGTCGCCGCGGATGAAGCCGACCAGTTCGACGGCGACGTCACGGCCGTAGAGGTCGCCGTCGAAATCGAGGAGAAACACCTCCAGCCGGGGCGAACCGGCATCGACCGTCGGACGGGTGCCGAAGTAGGCCGCACCCTCGCGCGGGTCGGTCTCGCCCTCGATCAGGACACGCGCGGCATAGATGCCATGCATGAGGGCGGCCCCGCGCGGCAATTCGATATTGATCGTGGGAAAGCCGAGTCCGGTGCCGATGCGGGCACCCGGTTCCACCTTGCCGGCGACCCGCCACCAATGGCCGAGCGCGCGCGCCGCACC
>JBGSQO010000207.1:0-1532 GCA_041738055.1 Filomicrobium sp. | reverse complement strand
CGGCGCGGCTCCCCCGTCGCATCGATCTCGCCGCGGTCGAACAGGGCGCGCTTGTCGGGCTCACCCAGGATCTCGTAGGCCGCCGAGACGCGCTTGAACCGCTCCATCGCGGCGCCGTCGCCGGGATTGAGGTCGGGATGCAGTTCCTTGGCGAGCTTGCGGAAGGCGCGACGGATATCGTCCTCGCCGGCCGACCGCTCCAGCCCGAGTTCAGTGTAGGGATCCATCGCTGTCATCCGCGAAACCCTGATGCGTTGATGTGCGCGCAGCTGGCCGTGCCAACCGAGTTCTGAGCCATGGCCCTGCCTAGCCCAACAGTCGGCTCGATTGTGGCGAGCCTACGTCGGAATCGAGGGTCGTGGCTATGGAATGAGAAGGATATCCGACCTCAGGTTCAAAAGCTCGGCCAGCGTGGCAAAGCGGCGGCGCAGACGTTCGCCATCCAGGGCCGCGAGCGCCTGCGGCAGTTCCAGCACCAGGGTACCGTCGCGATGCGTCAGACGGGTGTGCGCCACGACACCGGGCATGCCCGCCGACAGCATGTGGACGGCCCGGATGGCGCAGCCCAGGATGCGGGCGCGACGGTAGACCGGGCGGCTCAGCGCGGTCTTCAGGCGGGCTGAGAGATCGTCGAGGCCGGTCTCGTCGAGGCCGATATGGCGGAAGTAGATGGCGAGCGCGAGAAAGACCCGGCCGGGGTGGTCGATCCCCGACAGCGCCGCGTGGGCGACGACGTTGAGGCTCTGCTCGCCGCGATAATCGGGATGCGCGCGCCAGCCGATATCCGACAACAGGCAGGCGGCATGGCGCAGGCGGCGGTCGTCGGGCATCTCTTCGAAGCCCGGCACATCGGCCAGCTGGTCGGTCCAGGCACACAGCTCATGGGCGTGGGCCAGCGAGCGCGAGCGCAACCGGGCGTAGTCCTCGCAGAAGCTGAGCAGCGGGTCCTTGGCGCGCTCGGCTTCCGACAGCATCTCGAAGATGAGGCCCTCGCGCACGCCGTAGACCGAGAACTCGACCCGGCGCGGGGAGAAGGTGACCAGCAGGCGTTCCAGCACCAGCGCGCCGAATGGCAACACCTCGCGGCGCTGGCGCGAGACGTCGGAGATGCCCCGCAGGCTCTGCAGCTTCTTGACCTTGCGGATGTGCTCACAGAACGCGACCGTGTCGCTCATCGGCAGGCTGTAGCCGTGCATGACATGGAGCGGATAGTCGACGTGGGCCATGTGCAGGTGGGCAATGGCTCGCCACGTCCCGCCCACGGCATAGAAGGTGCGCCCCCGGCAGGTCTCGATGAACGGGACCCTGGCCAGTTCGCGGTCGATCAGGCTCGCGGCCTTTTCCAGCTTGCCGCCGGTCACGTCGATGAGCCTCAGTCCGCCGAGCGGCAGGGAGATCGGCTCGCTCAGCGTGCTGCCCTTGATGTCGACGAGTTCCAGGCTGCCGCCGCCCAGGTCGCCGACAAAGCCGTCGGCGTCGTTGACGCCCATGTAGACGCCCAGCGCCGCCGTGCGCGCCTCCTCTTCACCCGA
>JBGSQO010000205.1:0-2668 GCA_041738055.1 Filomicrobium sp. | reverse complement strand
GCCACCGGCGACCAGATCGCCGCCCGTGGTGCCGTGACGCACTGAGCGGGCCATCCCCCGCCTCTCCTGCCTTCGTGATTGTGCCGGAGGCGGCCTCTGCCTAAATGAAGGCTCAAGCTCTTTTTGCGCCGAGGCCCGATGGACACGCCCTGCATCAACATCTGCTCGATCTCGCCTTCGACCGGCCTGTGCGCCGGCTGTGGCCGCACCATCGACGAGATCGCCCACTGGGCCGGCATGACGCCGGAGGAACGCCGCGAGATCATGGCTGAACTGCCGGCGCGTATGGCCGAGACCCAGGCCAGCGAGGAGGTCCGCTGATGCTCGGCTGGCTGGTCATTGCGCTCGCCGTCCTGGGCGGCCTGTTCTACCTGCTGACGGGCGAGACTGGCCCGCTGGCCGACTACGAGGGCGCCGACCGCTGGGGCTATATCGTCGTCGCTGTCATCCTGGCGCTCTATGCGCTGATGATGCTGGCGGGGAACGGACGGCTGGCCCAGAGCCTGAAGCAGCTCGGCATCTGGGTGGTGATCTTCCTCGCCATCATGGCCGGCTATACCTTCCGCGAGGACCTGTCGGTCTTCGCCACGCGGTTTGCCGGCGAACTGATGCCGCCCGGCTCGACCATTTCGGAGACGCGGTCGGCCACGGGCGAGGTCGCCGTCCGCATCCGCCACCGCTCGGATGGGCACTTCGTCGCCCGCGGCGAGGTCAACGGCGCCAACCTCGTGCTGCTGGTCGATACGGGGGCCTCCAGCGTGGTCCTGAAGCCGGCCGATGCCGAGCGCGCTGGCATCAACGTCGGCGCCCTGTCGTTCACGGTTCCCGTCCGCACCGCCAACGGCACCGGGTTTGCTGCTCCCGTCCGGCTCAGGCAGATCACCATCGGCGGCATCACCATTCCCGACGTCGAGGCGCTGGTCGCGCGCCCCGGATCGCTGAGCGAAAACCTGCTCGGTATGAGTTTTTTAAGGCGTTTGCGGTCGTATGAGTTCTCGGGCGACTACCTGACCCTGCGCGGCTGACGGCAGGCGGGCGCCCGAGCCGTTTTCCCGTATCGCCATCTCGCGAGCGCGCCCCATGCCCATGTCGTCTGGCACCCGGACACTGTTGCAGGAAGTTGTCGGCTGGGCGGTCGCCGGCGTCATTATTGCTGCGGGAATCGTCCACATCGAGACCCTCAAAGACGTGGCGCGCGACCTCGTTTCAGGCGCGCTGCCGTCCAATGTCGGCGTGGCCATGCCGGAGGAGCGCGGTCCCGGACAGCGCACCCGCCCCAAAACAACGGGCGGCATCGGCCAGGTCGAGCTGACGGCGGATGCCTACGGCCACTTCATCAGCGACGTCGAGGTCAACGGCCGCACCATTACGGCAATGGTCGACACGGGGGCCTCTATGGTGGCGCTGAGCCACGAGGACGCGCGCGCCGCCGGCATCTTCATCCGCGAGGCCGACTACACCCACCGCGTCAATACCGCCAACGGCGTGGCCCGCGTCGCCCCGGTCACGTTGGATCGCGTCCGCATCGGCGACATCACCATCCGCGACGTGCGCGCCGCCGTCTCCGAGCCGGGCCGGCTCAAGGGCACGCTGCTGGGCATGTCGTTCCTGTCGAGGCTCTCGCGTTTCGAAATCCGGCAGGGCACGCTGGTGTTGCAGGATTGAGGTTGGAGTAGAGAGACTTGCGACTGCGGTGCGGCCCACTCTTTGATCAGTCCAACCGAGCGGTCGAACCCGCGTATAATACTTTGACTGACCAATGAGCAACCCGTGAGCATGAAGCGACATGGCTGACAATATACCCCCTGATATACTGGCCAAGATCAAGAGCATGGCGATTGCCGAATGGCCAAGCAACCACGAGATGCAGCAGTATGTGATCGAATCGGAAGTCATGGCCTATAACATGCTTGAAGCGCTCGATTTCGGCGTTGCGCTTGAACACAAACCCACGATCCTTAAAGAGGCGTACGAATTCCACGATACCTGGGAAGATATTTACAGCTTCGTGTCGGATGAGGTCACCGCCTTCAACACCTTGGAGACCCTCGCACCTGATGATGTCCCGGCTGCCTTCGTGGCCGAGCGCAAGCGTGAGGCTGCAGCCGAGCACGACTGCTGGGCTTCCCAACTCAAGGATGTCGAGGCGGCGATTAGGGGCTACCGCTATGTTCAGCGTACTCGAGCCAAAGTCGGGCCGATCCGCGACATGCTTTTGCGAATGGAGGCTATTATTGGCTCCGAATGCTACAACGCCAACATTCAGAACTACACCGCCAGTGGCGTTTGGGAGGGAGAGGGCCGCTCCTTCCGCTACCCGGTCACCTACATTCGCAATGGCAAGGAAGAGAAGCGAAAGACACCAGTTGCTGACTTGGAGCCAGAAGAGCTAATCACCGGTCACTACAAGTTCGGCGCCAATGAGTTGAACATTTTTCGAGCGCTTGTTCGCATCGTCGATCTGCTCGAAGCCGAGTACGACTTCAAAATTGCCCCCGACTAGTGCCATGTGAAGAAGTTGGGTTAGCTAAGAGTCCGTCCAAGCGGATTTCTAGGCGGGGCAAGTCCTTGTCAATCGCCGTAGCATGAGCCGGATCATGGCCAGGATGACGAATGCGGCGTGGCTGCGGGTCAGGTTTTCGAAGTCCTTCGCCAGTCTCCGGCAGCG
>JBGSQO010000164.1:0-10234 GCA_041738055.1 Filomicrobium sp. | reverse complement strand
TCACAAGCGGCTGGTCGCGGCCGCCGAGGCCGCCACCCGCAACGCCCCGCGCATCCTGTGGGATGGCGCTGGCGACAACCCCTATCCGCATTTCCTCGCCGCCGCGGATGCCCTGGTCGTGACCGCAGACAGCGTCAATATGTGCGGGGAGGCCTGCGCGACCGGCCGGCCGGTCTACGTGTTCACGCCGTCGGGCGGGTCGCCGAAGTTCTCGCGCTTCCACGAGGGGTTGGCTGCCTCGGGTGCCACCCGGCCTTTGCCTGATCGTTTCGATCAGATCTCCTCGTGGGATTATCGCCCGCTTGATTCCGCCCGTGAGATCGCCCTA
The DNA here is from genome assembly GCA_041738055.1 of Filomicrobium sp. Classification (GTDB taxonomy): domain Bacteria; phylum Pseudomonadota; class Alphaproteobacteria; order Rhizobiales; family Hyphomicrobiaceae; genus Filomicrobium. Next base: position 9,906 of record JBGSQO010000164.1, on the reverse strand, counting down.
GAGATCGAGGCGCGCTTTGCCCGCAGACGGCAGATGCTGTCGGGGCTCTATCAGCGCGGCACGGCGGATTGAACGCACTTCGGTCATCGTCTCAAGCTAAGGATCGGTCGCCCCATGGGCCATCTCAATCTCGACAAGCTCCGCGCAGCAAAGGTCGAAAACGAACCGTACCTGTTCACGGTCGTGCCAGGCTTCCTGTCGGCCGACAGTGTGGCCCGCATCAACGCGACCTATCCCAACATCGAGAAGGGTGGCTCCTATCCGCTCGAGATGCTCAACGGCACCATGGCGATCAAGGAGGTCATCGACGAACTCGACGGGCCGGAGTTCCAGGCGCTGATCGCGGAGAAGTTCGGTGTGGACCTGGAGGACCGCCCGAAGATGTACTCCCTGCGCGGCTACACGCGCGCCAAGGACGGCCAGATCCATACCGACAGCAAGGACAAGATCATCACCGTCCTGCTCTACCTCAACGAGGACTGGAAGCAGGACGGCGGGCGCCTGCGCATTCTGAAGAACGGCCACGACGTCGACGACTACGTGACCGAGGTCGCCCCCGACAACGGCACGCTGCTCGTCTTCAAGCGCGCCGACAACTCCTGGCACGGCCACCATCCCTTCGAAGGCCAGCGCCGCTCGCTGCAGATGAACTGGATGACGTCGGAAGGCTCCAAGGGCTGGCACAAGATCCGCCACACCATCTCGGCGGCGGTGAAGAAGGTCGTGGGGTGAACTATGCTCAAGGTCGATTTGGTGAATTTTGCCGCGCTGGAAGAGGCGGTACTGGCAGTGCTAGCGCACGAATTTCAGAATAGTGCAGTCGAGTACGTGTCTCTGGCAACATTGATGTCGCGCTTTCCGCAATACAGCCAAAATGCAATAAGAGAGGTGCTGTATAAAATTGTTCGAGGCGGAAGCGGGCGTCGAATGCAAGAGGTTCGAAAGTCAGGAAAGTCTCCTTTTTCGTTGTTTGATCAAGAGCAGACGGAATTCATCGATCATGACGCATGGCGGATAACGCAGGCTGGGTTCAATGAGGTCGCGAAGTGGGATGCTCGTCGCCAGCAAGAAGTTTCCTCCAGGATCACATGGACGGCTTCGATAGACGTTGATTCTCTGGATCTTGCAGTCCAAAGTCCTGATGTGGACGAATGGGCTCCGCTACCTATCGATCGTCAGAATCCAAAGTTTGAAGCTGCGATGGGGGCGGTAGAGGATGCTATCGACACAATTTCCGCAGACAATGGCTACGCGGTATCGGCACCCGAGGAGCGAACAAGTATATTGGCGTCGCTGAAGGGGTCAGTTGAGGCGATTAAGGCCGGCATGCCCTCGCTCGCTTCTATCAGAGCAGGATTGCTCGCACCGTTGCGGTTCATATCCGAAAAATTTGTTGGAACGGCCATGGGTGAAACTGCCAAGAAGGCCTTCGAGTTGTTCTGGGATTTATTTGTGGGCCCGAAATAGATTTGAACAACCGCCTCCTCGTCTCCGAGGCCGGGCTCGCGGCCGGCGGCACGCTGGCGCGGCCAGCGCATATCGCCAACCCGTCAGTCGCGCGGGGGACTTGGCTCAGCGTTGAGCTGCTCGTCCTGTTCGTGGGTCTGCCGCTGGCCCTGGTGTTCGCCGTCCAGACCTTGCGACTGCCACTGTTTCTCATCCTGCCGCCGGTGCTGATCGTGTTCGTCGTCGTGCTGCTGGCGGATCGCTCGTTTCTGCTGCGCCGCGAGTTGTCCCGCCTGCCGTCCCTCTACGAGGTCATGAGCCTGCTGGCGATTTTCGTCGTTGCCGGGGGGAGCGTCGCAGCCTTCGTACAGCAGACCATGCCAGGCCAGTTCCTCGCCTTTCCCACACAGCGGCCGGAGACGTGGGCGAAGGTGATGATCCTCTATCCGCTGCTGTCGGTTCCGGTGCAGGAACTCGTCTACCGCACGTTTTTCTTCCACCGCTACGGCCCGCTGTTCGGGGCCCGCCGAGGGCTGCTCGTCGCCACAAACGGGCTCTTATTCGGCCTTGCCCATATCGTGTTCGGCAACTGGGTGGCGATTGTAGGGTCAGCGCTGATCGGCATGCTGCTCGCCTACCGCTACGAAGCGACGCGATCGTTCTGGGCGATCTGGCTCGAGCATGCGCTGTGGGGAGCGCTCGTGTTCACAGTTGGGCTCGGCGGCTACTTCTTCACCGGCCGCAATAATCTGCCGACCTGGGGATATGTCCAAGACGTGTTGGGACGCCTGTCGCCATTTTGAGGTTGGCATCGTGGCGTGGCACTCGGCCGTGTCGTTCGTCGTGTGGCGGCTGGCCTTGTCGTTCGGCTGGCATCAGATCTGCGGCACCTTGGCGAAGCCCTTGCCGACGATCGGCCCCGTCGGCTTGCCGGTCGGCGAGCCACCGGCCGGCTCGATGGTGATCTCATAGAGTTGTTCGGGCTGCGGCGTGGGTAAGGCTGGTCCCTGAAGGATGCGCGTGCTCACGCTTTCGAGCAGTCCCATCGAAACGGGCCCTGTCTTCTTGTCGGGCAGCGTCCAAACCTCCAGCGTCTTGCCGGCCGGCACGTCGATGGCTCCCAGCGGCACGACGCGGATGCGCTCGTCCCCGAAGGCTTCGACGATCGAGACGGGCTTGGCCTCAGCATCGAGCAGCACGACGATCAGACGGGGAGCCGGCGGGGCAAGGAAACCGTAGGCGAGCCCCGAGGCCAGCAGCGCCACGACCGAAGCTGCTGCAACTCCGCGCCAGAAGCTCGCTGCCGTGTTCGCAGCTGGACGCGAGGCGCGCGACCGCCGGTCCGCCAGACTTGTCACAGTGCCCCCGGGCGCGTCTTTCGCGATGCCGGCCTCAATGACCCGCCATAGAGCTGCAGACGGCACCGCCGCAGGGGCTGCCAGATCGATCTCCAACAGCCGGTCACGCTGCCGGGCAAGTGCGGCCCGCGCTGCCGGATCGGCGCGCAACAGCTCCTCGAAGGCGCCCCGCGCCTCGGCATCCATGAGCCCGAGCACATACTCGCCCGCCAGGACGTCGAGGTCGTCATTGTCCCTGGGAGTGTCGGCTGCTGTTCTCATGCCATGCAGTCCTTGAGCGCAGCCAGTCCGCGGCGGACCCACGACTTGGCCGTACCGAGCGGTACGCCCAGCCGGCCCGCGATTTCGCCATGTGTATAGCCCGCCACGTAGGCGAGCAGCACGCTCTCACGCTTGTCCTTGTCGATCTCCTCGAGGCAATCTTTGAGGCGGCTGCCGACGGCGAGGCGATCCAAGGCGTCTGCAACCGTGGCCTGCCCGTCCACCTTGGCATCCAGCGTCTCGGCGTCGACGAGGTCCTCGCGCGCGCCATCGCGGATGACGTTCAAGGCGCGGTTGCGGACGATCGCATAGATCCAGCCTCGCGCGGACCCCAGCGCGGGATCGTAGGTCGCAGCCTTGCGCCAAATCTGGATGAAGGACTCCTGCACGACCTCCTCGGCCAGTTCCCGACGGCGGACGATGCGCTGCGCGACCGCGATCAGCCGCCCGGCCTCGGCCTCGAACAGCTGTCGGAGCGCCTGTTGGTCGCCGCGTGCGCATCCTTGGAGAGCCGCCACGTAGTCGAGCTCCATGCCAATCCTCAGCACCTTAGCCTTCGCATTCGGACACTTCCCCTGCTCACCTAACACAGTCGCCACGGCGTTTGGATGCGGTCCCGCTCGTGGCGACTGAAAAAATCCGGGTCGCTGCCAAGAAAAAATTCACCCTTCTGCATCCAGGCCGGCAGCCCCGCGTGTTGTGCCTGTGTGAGAGGCAACGGCCGGTCCGGGCGCTCCCTCCCCCCGTGCACTTTGCCGACACGGCCGGGCCTCTCACACCGGAACAACAAGTCTTGGAGCTCAACCCCATGAAGTCCATGAAGATTGTCTTTGTCTCGACGTTGGCGTTGGCGGCCACGATCTCCGCGGCCCAAGCCGACATGGCCGTTGGCCTGACCGGCGACAAAACGCTCCTTATGATCGATGCGAAGGCCGGCGTGACCAAGTCGATGGAGGTCAAGGGTGTCGACCGCCTGCTCGGCATCGATGTCCGTCCTGCCAAGAACATGCTGTACGGCGTCACCGCCGACGGCACCGTCGTGACGATCGATACCGCCACGGGCGAAGCGACCAAGGTCGTGAAGCTGGAGAAGTCGCTCGATGGCGCCACCATGGCCATCGTCGACTTCAACCCGGCCGCCGACAAGCTGCGCTTCATGGGCACCGACGGCACCAACCTGCGCGTCGATCCCGACAGCGGCAAAGTCACGACGGACGGCAGCCTCGCCTTCGAGGCCACCGACGCCAACACCGGCAAGAAGCCTGCCGTGGTCGCGGCCGCCTACACCAACTCGTTCGGCAAGCCCGAGAAGACGGCGATGTTCGACATCGACAGCGCCCTCGGCCTCATCCAGCAGGTGAAGCCCAACGACGGCACGCTGAAGACCATTGGCGCGTTCGGCATCGGGGCCGCCAAGAGCTACGCCTTCGACGTCCACACGACCGCCGACGGCACCAACACCGCCTGGCTCGTCGCCGACAACACGCTGCACACGGTCGATCTGGCCACCGGCAAGGCGACCAAGCTCGGTGAAATCGCCGGCGCCAAGGGCATGATCCGCGACATCGCCGTGCTTCCGAAATCCTAAACTCTGGCAGCGGGGACGGTCACCGGCGCTACCCACTCTCTGGTGGCGCTGGTGATCGTATTCAAAGCGAGTTAACCATAAGCATCGTCCGACATCGGCAGGAGGCTTTTATGCTTCGCGTCGCGATAAAGACATCGACCGTTCTGACCTGCGCCTTGGCGTTTGCACTCGCGGTCCAATCGGCACCGGGTGCTACCGCACAGGCCGCCTCACAGGCGACACAAGAGAGGCCGGCCGAGGACATCGCCGCTCTCGACGACGAGGCGCTCGCCCGTCGCATGGTCGCGTTCATCGGCGACTTCTACCTGTCCGGCCAGAACCTGGAGCCGGAGGAGTTGGAGGCGATCTACGCCCCGACCGTCCTCTACTTCGGCAGCCGTCCGAAATCCCGCAGAGCGATCGTGGCCGACAAGCTCGGCTACTACCGGCGCTGGCCCGATCGCCGCTACAACCTCGTGCCCGACACCGTTTCCATCTTCCGTACCGACGACAACGCGCAGCAGATCGACATCACGTTCGACTATGATTTCGATGTCCGATCGGCCCGGCGCGTATCGCGTGGCCGTGGCTCCGCCGTCCTGACGCTCGATCTCGGTGTACCCGGCGGCCAGATCGTCCGCGAGGACGGCAAGGTCGTGCGTCGTGGCAGCTGATGACCTGTCAACCTACGGATCCCGCGTCGATCAGCCAATCACGTCCAGCAACACCTCGTTGCGGCGCAGGAAACCGGGTGTGAACGGGTCGTTGTAATAGGCGTAGGTCGGTTTGGCGGCGCACACCAAGTTGCGCGCGTTGCACCACGCCCGCACCTTCGCCTCGTTGGCGGCGATCAGGTCATCGGTCGCCACACCGCTGAAGCGGATGGCGACCTTTCGGCTGGGCGCGATCTCGGTCAGACGAACCGAGGAGCCGGCCGGTTTGGGCAGCGTCGCCAGATCGTACTGGGATGGCATGACGAAGCGCACGATCCAGCGGTCGGCGGTCTGAGGATGGGGAGCCTGGGTCACGGGCGCCGTCATGGCGATCGAGGGTCCCGATCGCTCCTTGGCGAAGATGTAGCCCGCCAGCGGGCCGAAACCCTTACTGACGGCGCTGCGGCGATCCCCACTCGTCTCGATCTCGGCCACGACGAGGCGCGGATAGTCCCGGACCTCGATGCTGTCGTCGGCCTGGACCACGGCGTAGTTCGGCGTTTCGACATTCTGCACGACGAACACCCAAACGACGACGGCCGCAACGTAGAGACCGACGGCCCCCACCACGAGGCCAATCGCCCACGTCCATACGCTCGCCATCTCTACCTCAGCTCATCATTCCATCCCGGAGCGCTTACGCTCGAGAGGCTTGACCGGTTCGCTCGACACGATGGCGCCAGGTCTGGCGGACTCAGAACCGCACGAGCGAGGTCCGCATCACTTCGTTGGGTCCATGGCCGACCTCGAAATGCTCGATCACGTCGAGGTTGAACGGCGGTTCGTCGATGTAGAGCCCCGAGCCGAGCGGAATGCGGGTGGCCTGCCCGGGCGCGATATCGAGGTTGGCTGCCTTGCGGGGGACTGCGAGCGACTCGGTGATGATGGCATAGCGGAACAACCGCCGCGCCCGCTCCAGGATGGCCAGCGCCTGCGCGTTCGACAGGTGCTGCATGATCTGCCGGATGAAGACGAGGTCGCCGGCGGGAGGATCGGCTTCGACGGCATTGAGCACCAGGAACGTGCGCTCCGGCGAGCCGTGCTCGGCCCGATGCTGCTCGACCATCGGCCGCACGATATCGCAACCGGTGTAGCTGACCGGCCGCTTCAGGCGCGCCAGAATGCGGCGCGAGACCTGGAAATCGCCGCAGCCGATGTCGACCAGCCGCGTGATTTCCGGGTGCGAGTCGAGGAAGCCGACGACATAGTCCTCATAGACCGCCGACGCTTCGGGCTTGGAGCCGTTGCCCGACCAGTAGGGCACGCCGTGTTCGCTGCGCCCCCACCGGCCCTCGGCGTAGATGCGCTCGAACGTCTCCTGCAGCCCGAGGCCTTGCGACCAGGCTTGCGCGGTCTCGAATTTCCTGAGCCTGCGGCGCTCCTTGCGCGCGGCCTGCAACTCCTGCCACCACCTCAGCATCGCAACCGACCTCCCGCGCATTCCCTCGCGCGCCGACTTGCTTTAGCCTGCGTCCGCCTTGCCGTCGATCTTGGCGTTTGAATAGGACGACCCCGAGCCCATGCGCGTTGCCAGTGCCGACCTTCTGATCGTACCGGGCTGGTCCGGCTCGGGACCCGACCACTGGCAGGCCCGCTGGGCGCGCAGCCTGTCGACCGCCCGCATCGTCGAGCAGGACGACTGGTTCACCCCCGACCCTGCCGCCTGGACCGCACGCCTCGTCGAAGCCGTCCACGCCGCAAGCCGGCCGGCCGTGCTGATCGCCCACAGTCTGGGAGTAGCGACCGTCGTCCACGCTAGCGGCCAGTTGCCGGCCGGACGGGTTGCGGGAGCCTTCCTGGTTGCCCCCGCCGATGTCGATCATGCCGCCGACTGGCCCGTCACGGCGGGCCATACGTTCGACGCCTCGAGCAGCTTTGCCCCGCTGCCAACGGTCCGCTTGCCGTTCCCGGCGGTCGTCGTCGCCTCCAGCAGCGATCCCTATTGCAGCATCGATCGCGCCGGCTCGTTGGCTGAAGCCTGGGGGGCAACTCTCATTGCGGCCGGCGAGCGCGGTCATATCAACGTCGCATCAGGCCAGGGGCCGTGGCCGGAAGGCCTGATGCAACTGGGCTGGTTCATGAAGCGGCTGGGCTGAGCCCGGCCATCGTCGTGTCCCCCTCGTTCAGCTCTTCGCCTCGATCTCGGCGATCGCCTTCTCCATCAGCGAGACCAGCTTCTCGCGGATCTCGTCGTCGGCGACCTTGACACCCTTGGCCGCGAAATCGGCCTTGAGCTTGCGCACGACGTCCTCGTCGCCCTTTTCGGCCAGATCCGCCTTGCGGACCTCCTTCTGGTAGTCGGCCAGGGCCTCCGCCGAAATGCCCAGCTTTTCAGCCGCCCAGGCGGCAATCATGTTGTTGCGGCGCGCCTCGGCCTTGAACTTCAGGTCCTGGTCGTGCGCGAATTTCTTCTCGTAGGCCTTCTCGCGATCGTCGAACGTCGTCATGTCTGCCTCATGTCTGGCTGTGGATCTCGGCACGAGTCCCGCAGGCGTTGTGCTCAAAACCGGTTAACGCTCCCGCAGGCTGGCTGTTCTCCTATCCTGCGAGTCCCGCAAAATCAACGAGTTGTGCCTTGCGATGCGGCATCCCCTGCATGGACCATCGTTAAGATTGTTTCTGCCCCCCCGTTCCGCTAGTGTCGGCATCCTGGAATCTTGATGTCTGGACCCCCGACCCGGGACGGCCCGGCTGTGGCGGCACCAGACCTGTCGGGGACAGGCTTGGCTTTAAGCCGTCTCAGGCCGATTTGACCGGACGGAGGTTGAACGGACACATAGACCAACAAACATCATGGCGTCATGAGCACGATCATACTCAAAGGACCAGGCATGAACAGGCGTCGCCGCATCTACGAGGGCAAGGCCAAGGTACTCTACGAGGGACCTGAGCCGGGGACACTCATCCAGCATTTCAAGGACGACGCCACCGCGTTCAACAATCAGAAGCACGCGCTGATCGAGGGCAAGGGCGTCCTCAACAACCGCATCTCCGAGGTGATTTTCACGCGCCTCGGCGAGATCGGCGTGCCGACCCACTTCATGCGCCGCCTCAACATGCGCGAGCAGCTGATCCGCGAAGTCGAGATCATCCCGCTCGAGGTGGTGGTGCGCAATGTCGCAGCCGGCTCGCTGGCCACGCGCCTGGGTCTCGAGGAAGGCACGCCGCTGCCGCGCTCGATCATCGAATTCTACTACAAGAACGACAAGCTCGGCGACCCGATGGTCTCCGAGGAGCACATCACGGCGTTCGGCTGGGCAGCCCCCCAGGAGATCGACGAGATCATGCAGCTGGCGCTCCGGATCAACGACTTCCTGGTCGGCCTGTTCCTCGGCATAGGCATCCGCCTCGTCGACTTCAAGGTGGAGTTCGGCCGCCTGTGGGAAGGCGACAACATGCGCATCGTTCTCGCCGACGAGATCAGCCCGGATTGCTGCCGCCTGTGGGATATGTCGACCTCGGAGAAGCTCGACAAGGATCGCTTCCGCCGCGATCTCGGCGGCCTCTTGGAGGCCTACACCGAAGTCGCCCGCCGGCTCGGCGTGCTGAACGAGAACCCGCGCCCGAAGGGCACCGGCCCCGTGCTCGTCGCCACCAACCCGCCCGCCGGGACGAAACCGAATTAGAGTAAGGGAGTGGGGAGGTGGCAGTAGGGAGTGGGAGGTGATCCGCACTCTCGCAGCCCTCTACTCCCAACTCCCAATTCCCAACTCCCTGCCGAAGGCACCCATGAAAGCCAAAATCAAGATCACCCTCAAGAACGGCGTGCTGGACCCGCAGGGCAAGGCCATCGAAGGCGCGCTCGGCGCGCTGGGCTTTGCCGGCATCGACGAGGTGCGCCAGGGCAAGTACATCGAGGTCGACTTGGCCGATAGCGACGAGGCGACCGCCCGCGCCACAGTCGAGCGCATGTGCAAGGACCTGCTCGCCAATACCGTGATCGAGAACTACTCCTACGAGATCAGCCGGTGACTGCCGACAAGCCCCGACAGACCGACGACGCCGCCAAGGCCATCCGCTTCATGGCCATCAAGGCGGCTATCTTCATTCTGATTCCGCTGGTTGCCGCGCTCATCGCCGTCCTGGTGATGCTGAAGTGAAGCGGCGACTGCTCACGGCGCTGCCACTGCTGGGCCTGGGGCAGGGCCCTGTTCATGCCGTCGAGCCGCTGACCCTCGTGCCGGGAACGCCGGTCGACCTCGTCTGTACGACGAGCGCCATGGACCTGCGCACCGAGACGTTGACGACGAGCGAGGGCGCTGTGCGTTTACAACTCTCGCGCGCCGAAGTTCCATCCGGCGATGAGAAGGCCCCGCACCATACGTGGCACGTCGAGGCGGACAGCCGGCACGCCAGCTCCTTTGCCGCGCAAAAGTCCTGCGCCCCCTGCACGTTCACGCTGGATGCGAACCGGCCGCTGGTCACGCTCTGGTCTCCGCGTCCCATGGGGCTGCTCCAGAACCCCGATGGCGAGACGCTGCTCGTCGTCGCACTCGACCTGAAGACACTCGAGTTGAAAGCCTCGCAGTTCCGGGGCAAGGATCTCGCCGGCCTCGAGCGC
>JBGSQO010000123.1:0-1878 GCA_041738055.1 Filomicrobium sp. | reverse complement strand
GGCTGGCGGCCTCGGCCACATGGACGCGGCGGTGGCGCTCCTGGCCGAGTGGCTGCAGCGGGCCGACGGGCTCCAGCACGCGCTGGCGCGGGATCATGACCAGAGCCTCGGTGCCCTTGCGTAACTCGGAATGCAGCTCGAAACGGCCGCCATGCAACTCGACGAGGTTCTTGACGATGGGCAGCCCCAGGCCCGTGCCGCCCTCGGCGGTCTGATGGGCGAGCGAGCCCTGGCCAAACGCCTGCATGACCTTGGGGATCTCGTCCTTGGGGATGCCGGGGCCGGTATCGCGGACCGACAGGAACTGGCCGCCTTCCATGGTCGGGCCGATGGTCAGCACGATCTTGCCGCCGCGGGGCGTGAACTTCAGCGCGTTCGACATCAGGTTGAGGCAGACTTGGCGCACGGCGCGCTGGTCGACCCACACCTGGGCAAGGCCCGGCGCATAGTCCTCGATGATCTCGAGCCCCTTGCTCTCTGCGCGCAGCTTCAACAGGCGGTGGCAGTCCTCCGCCACGTCGGTCAGCCGGATCGGCTCCTCGTGCAGTTCGTAGCGGCCGGCCTCGATGCGCGAGAGGTCGAGGATTTCGTTGATGAGGTTCAACAGATGGCTGCCGGAGTCGTGGATGTTGCCGGCGTACTCGCGGTAGGTCGGGTTGGGCAGCGGCCCCAGGATCTCGGCCTTCATCACCTCGGAAAAGCCCATGATCGCATTCAGGGGCGTGCGCAACTCGTGGCTCATGGTGGCCAGGAACCGCGACTTGGCCTTGTTGGCGGTCTCGGCGCGGCGGCGGGCCTCGTCGGAGATCGCCTTCTCCTCCTCCAGCTCCGAGATCAGCACGTCCTTCTGGGCGCGGAATTCGAGCATGGCGAGCGCGGTCGAGTTGAGGCCGATGGCCAGAAAGATGAAGTAGAGGTGGACGCCGACCGCCATGGAGGCGAGCGCGAAGTACAGCGGTTCGTTGACTTCGGCGCCATGCATCACTAAGCGCCCGACGACGGCCAGCGTCATCGGGATGGTGCCGGCATGCATGATGGGCATGATGGTCGAGGCAAACGTCATGCGGATGGCCAGGATCACGATCAGCATGGCGAAGATGAAGACGTGGCTGGAGAACACCAGCGACGAGCCCGTGGCCATGGCGGCTGCGCTATTGATGCCGACCAGCGCGAAGCCGGCCCAGGTCACGCCGTTCAGCAGTTCGGCCAGGATGAAGTGGCGGCGCCAGACGCGGACGTTGACCTGCGCCTTGGGGATGACGCTGAAGCGGCGGCAGGTCTCGAGCAGGACGACCTTCGCAGTGATGACGAGCACGAGCCAGAGCGCGGCTTCCCAGGGCGAGGCCCACAGGATCGAGGCGATCGACAGGATGATCGACAGCGCCGGCATTGTGGCGGCGGCCGCGATCTCGTTCCTGACGAACATCGACAGAAGTTCGTACTCGAATTCGGGCTTGAGGGTCGAGCCGGATTGCAGCCGTTCACGGACGGCCTTCACATCGGCGTCCGTCTGCTTCCTGGACTCGCGGCGCGGTCTGCCGCGGGAGTCCTCAGCGCTGTTGGCCGCCATGTCCATTCCGCTCGCACTTCATTCTGGCGCGGTGCGCCGTCCGTCGCTCCTGCCGTCGGGTGCGCACGTGCAACCCGCCGCAGAGGCTTTGCCAAGGGTTAAAATCGTCGAAATTCACTAAGTTAGTGTTTATGAGTGCGTCTCAATTGTTCGCGAGAAGAGGGATATTCGCATGAGCCGGCGGCGGGGTGGACCGGGGTTTCTCAGAGTGGGCTGGCGGGGGCTGGGGCTCGCCCTCCTGGCGCTCGTTGCCGGCGGCTTGGTGAAATGGCTGGAGCAGGGCAGCGTCGGCACGGTCACCGGCAGCG
>JBGSQO010000122.1:0-5524 GCA_041738055.1 Filomicrobium sp. | reverse complement strand
CCCTCTACGACAAGGGCCGCGACGGGCACTACAACCTGATCTCCGCCCTCCACAAGTCGGTGCGCGGCTCCGACCCGGATGCGGCGCTGTACTGGTTGTGCCGGATGCTCGACGGCGGCGAGGACCGCCTGTTCATCGCCCGCCGCCTCGTGCGCATGGCGGTCGAAGACATCGGACTGGCCGATCCGCAGGCGCTGACCCAGGCGCTGGCCGCCAAGGAAGCCTTCGATTTTCTGGGTTCGCCCGAAGGCGAGTTGGCCTTGGCGCAGGCGACGATCTATCTGGCGACCGCGCCCAAGTCGAACGCGAACTACGTGGCCTACAAAGCTGCGATGCGGGCGGCCAAGGAGCATGGCTCGCTGGCGCCGCCCGCCGTCATCCTCAACGCGCCGACCAAGCTGATGGAGGAGCAGGGCTACGGCGCGGGCTACGAATACGACCACGACGCGCCGGATGCCTTCTCGGGGCAAACGTACTTCCCCGACGAGATGAAAAAGCGCCCGCAGTTCTACGATCCGCCCGAGCGCGGCTTCGAGCGGGACCTGAAGAAGCGCCTCGCCTACTGGCGGGGGCTGCGGGAGAAGCGTGGGCGGGGGTGAGTCATACCGTCCGGACTAACCAGTGACCCATCCGACTGTTCGTTCGGCCGGACGGTATTTTTCTTGCTTTGCGCCTTCCGACACTCGTTCCGAGAGCCGGCCGGAAGGCGCGGTTAGTCCAGAGCGCTGCGTCAGGAGTTCGTTCTGTTGGTATCAGTATCGACACCACGCATGGCGCAACCGCGACGTGCGGGAGAGCCACACCTGTTGCGCTGCAGTAAACCCGACCTTGACGAAGGTCTTTCCTTGCGCTGGAAATCCGGGTGCCGATCCCGACGCTTACGTCGGTGTGTCGGTGCAAGTCTGCGGCCTCGGGCACCCCACCATGCGTGAATTGAGCTACGTTTCCGACAACGATCCGGCCTGGAAGCGCTGGACCATTGCGGCCATCGAGGATCTGTCGGGCCGCCGTCACTACTTGCCGCTGTACCGCCGCTGGATCAACGGCAGTGCAGGGGAGGGCGTGCGGTTCGCCGAGGCCTTGAAGCTCATCGGCGTGGACCTCAAGATCGACAGCCCCGCACCCTGGCCGCCGGCGATCGATCCCAAGACCCCGCTCGTCATGGTGGCCAACCACCCCTTCGGCATCGGCGACGGCATGGTGGCGCTGACCCTGGCCGAACAACTGGGCCGGCCGTTTCGGGTGCTCATCAACAATGACCTCCTGAAGGTGCCGGAAATCCGCCCGTTCTCGCTGCCGATCGACTTCTCCGAGACGCGGGCGGCGACCGAAATGAACCTGGCGTCCCGCGCCGAGGCCCGTCGTCTCTTGAAGGAAGGCGTGACCATCATCGTATTTCCCGCTGGTGGCGTGGCGACGGCTGCCAACCCCTTCGGTCGCGCCGAGGAACTGCCGTGGAAGACGTTCACGGCCCGCCTCATACAACTTGCGGAAGCCTCGGTTCTGCCGGTCTATTTCGGGGGCCAGAACAGCGCACTGTTTCATCTGGTCAGCCGCATGAGCCTGACCTTGCGGCTGTCGCTGCTCGTCTCCGAGTTCCGCTATTTCCGCAATACCTCCTACACGGCGCACGTCGGCGAAATCGTGCCGTATCGTGACCTCGTCAGCCGCGAGGATCGCAAAGTGCTGACGGAAGAATTGTATCTCATGGTCCACCGTCTCGCGCCGTGGGCCAAAGGCAAGCCCGACGCCGCCCTGCTGCCGACGCCCGCCGACAAGCGGCCGGCGTATGCGTGGGAGTAGGATGGCATGCGTCTCGAGCGCCGGAATGGCGACAGGTCGCGTGCTTGGTAAACGAGGCATCCCGTCCGGCTTGCAATCTGGCGAATGGCATACCAAAATAAAGCGATCCGAGGGGCGCCGGTTGACCGGCTGAGATCGCGTTGCGCCACGCGAGCACCCTTTGAACCTGATCCGGGTCATGCCGGCGAAGGGACGGATGGGGCAAAAGCCGCCCGAATCCCTCTTTGCTCCTAGACCCCGGATCGCCAGTCGCGAACCGCGCTTGCGTGCGCGTCCCCTCTCCCGAGGTTCGGGGCGATGGGGAGAGGGAGAGAAACAATGAACAAGATCACCCGCCCCGCCGACCTGATGGTGCCGACAGTCACGACCGGCCCGCTGCCGGCTTCCAACAAAGTCTATATCGCTCCCGAGGGCCACGCAGACGTGCGCGTGCCGTTCCGCCAGATCGCGCTGACCGACCCCGATATGCCGACGTTCCAGGTCTACGATACGTCGGGCCCCTACACCGACCCGGCCGCGCGGATCGACGTCGAAGCGGGACTGCCCCGCATTCGCGCCGCCTGGATCGTCGAGCGTGGTGGTGTGGAGGCCTATCAGGGGCGTGAGATCCAGCCGGAGGACAACGGCAACGTCACCGGCAAGGCGCTGGCCCGCGACTTTCCCAACAAGCCGCAGCCGCTGCGCAGCGTCGCGAAGGCGCCCGTCACGCAACTGGAGTTCGCCCGGGCCGGGATCATCACCAAGGAGATGATCTACGTCGCCCACCGCGAGAATATCGGCCGCCAGCAGATGCTCGACCGCGCCGCCGACGCGCTGGCCGATGGCGAGAGCTTCGGCGCCGCCATTCCTCCCTTTATCACGCCGGAATTCGTCCGTGACGAGATCGCCCGTGGCCGCGCCATCATTCCCGCCAATATCAATCACTCCGAATTGGAGCCGATGGCCATCGGCCGCAATTTCCTGGTCAAGATCAACGCCAACATCGGGAATTCCGCCGTCACCTCGTCGGTCGAGGAGGAGGTCGAGAAGATGGTGTGGGCGATCCGCTGGGGCGCCGATACCGTGATGGACCTGTCGACGGGCCGCAACATCCATAACACGCGCGAGTGGATTTTGCGCAATTCGCCGGTCCCGATCGGCACCGTGCCGATCTATCAGGCGCTGGAAAAATGCGGTGGCGATCCCGTCAAGCTGACCTGGGAATTGTACCGGGATACCTTGATCGAGCAGTGCGAGCAGGGCGTGGATTATTTCACCATTCACGCCGGCGTTCGCCTCGCCTACGTGCCGCTGACCGCAAACCGCGTGACCGGCATTGTTTCGCGCGGCGGCTCGATCATGGCCAAGTGGTGCCTCGCCCACCACAAGGAGAGCTTCCTCTACGAGCGTTTCGCCGAAATCTGCGAGATCATGCGAGCCTATGACGTCTCGTTCTCGCTGGGCGATGGTTTGCGGCCGGGCTCCATCGCGGATGCCAACGACCGCGCGCAATTTGCCGAGTTGGAAACGCTGGGCGAATTGACCAAGATCGCCTGGGATCATGGCTGTCAGGTGATGATCGAAGGCCCCGGCCATGTGCCCATGCACAAGATCAAGATCAACATGGACAAGCAATTGCGCGAATGCGGGGAGGCCCCCTTCTATACGCTGGGGCCACTGACGACCGATATCGCGCCGGGCTATGATCACATCACGTCCGGCATCGGCGCGGCCATGATCGGCTGGTTCGGCTGCGCCATGCTGTGCTACGTGACGCCGAAGGAGCACTTAGGGCTCCCCAATCGCGACGACGTGAAAGTGGGCGTCGTCACCTATAAGATCGCAGCCCATGCGGCCGATCTCGCCAAGGGCCATCCGGCAGCGCAATTGCGCGATGACGCGCTGTCGAAGGCCCGCTTCGAATTCCGCTGGGAGGATCAATTCAATCTCGGCCTCGATCCCGATACCGCCCGCGAGTATCACGACGAGACGCTACCGAAGGACGCCCACAAGGTCGCGCACTTCTGCTCCATGTGCGGCCCGAAATTCTGCTCGATGAAAATCACGCAAGACGTGCGCGATTACGCCGCGACTCTGAATGATAAGGAAGCAGGAATGGCCGCGATGTCGGAGAAGTTCCGCGAAATGGGCGGGCAGGTGTATGTGGAGGCGGGGCTGGCCGCGACCACGGAAACGCCGGAGCGGGTGCGGTCGGGGGATCGGGATGCCGTGAAGCGGAGCAACGAGGCGCTGGGGTAGCGCGATAACCACGGCTGGGCAGCCGTTTGGAGGGCACCATGAAGTCCGTATCGCTGGTCGCGCTTCTACTGGTGTTGAGCGCGCCTTTGGCTGCGGCAGCACCAGCAGTAACCCAATGCGAAAACTGGAAGGAATGTGAGATCGCGAGCGAAGTGTCTTGCGGCGGGTTTGTGATCTTCCCGAAGGCCACGGTGGGGATAAGATCCGACGACGTCATCTTCAGCTCTCCCCACTTCGAAGACGTGAAGACCGAAAATGAAAGACCGTCTGGCAGTCACAGCATCTCGAGAATCCAGTTCACTGATTGGGATGCTGGGCACTTTCCGGGCGTCGTTCATATTGAGATCGCAGATGTGGGAACGGGGCGCTCAGTTGGCTGGCTCAGAAAGCCCTTGCAACGACTTTCCAGCTCCTGCACTTTTTGATCAGCTCGCACTCGGCTGAGTGTCCGCGCTGCCGCAGTGCTCTCGATGCGTCGGCTGTTCTAGATTTGGCAGCCCTGTGCTAACTTGTTCTCTCGCAATCCAATCCGGCGCCGGAGGAACATCCCATGACGATCGTCACACTCGACAAGGCGCAGGCCGAGTTACCGGACCTTATCAAGCGCGCGCTCGATGGCGAGGAGATCGTCATCCAGTCGGACGGGCGCGAAGTTCGGCTGGAAGCGGCCAAGTCAGCCAGCTATCGCGGTCGCGGAGCGCTGAAGGGCCAAATGCACATCGGCCCGGGCTTCTTCGAGCCATTGCCTGAAGCCGAGTGTGGGATATGTCCTGACGAGCCCCTCAAGTGAGGCTGCTGATCGACACCAACGTACTCATCTGGTGGTTTCTCGATGCCCCGCAGATTCCGGGACCAATCGAGAGGCTCATCGATGATCCTCGGACAATCGTGTGCGTCAGCGCGGCATCAGCCTGGGAAATCTGCACCAAGGTCCGGATCGGCAAACTTGACGCAGTTCGAGCACTTTCAGACGGCCTGGAAGGGTTCGTCCGCAACTGGCATTTCACGCCGCTTCCTATCACCATCGCACACGGCCAACTGGCTGGGCGACTGCCGGGACTGCACCGTGATCCGTTCGACCGGATGCTGGCGGCGCAAGCGATACTCGATGGCTTGAAGCTCGTCACCAACGATCCGGCATTCGCGCACTTCGCCGATGTCGAGACCCTTTGGTAGGCGCCGACCCGCCCCCCCCCGAACACCCCCTCAACTCCCCGGACGCCCGGTCTTCCTTGCCCGGCCCCGGCGAGCCTTCTTGACGGCGGGGTCGTCGAATTCGACGGTACGCGTCGGCTTGGCCACGCCGGCCGGGATCGGCAGCATGGCGTGCGGCCCCATCTCGTCGAGCGTCGGTTTATGCGCGCCGCGGATGTTCTCGCCGTAGGCGCCGCCGGACGAGGGGGCTGCTCGCCCCCTCGTGCTCCCCTCGGCAGGGGCTTGCCCCTGCACCCTTTCCTGGGGATCGGTTCCAAGGCCAACGCCC
>JBGSQO010000108.1:0-3958 GCA_041738055.1 Filomicrobium sp. | reverse complement strand
AGCCGGCGACCAGCACATGCACGTCCCCACCCAGCGCGCGGGCAGCCGACATGGCCTTTGCGGTGGCGGCATTGAGCGAAACGTTGTCGTGTTCGGCGAGCAGGAGAACAGCCATCAGATCACCCCCGCCTCGGTCTTGAGCTTGGCAACCAGCTCGGCGACGCTGCCGACCATGACGCCGGACTTGCGCGTCGGCGGCTCGGCGGTCTTGATCACCTCGAGGCGCGAGACGACGGCGACGCCGAGATCGGCCGGCTTCTTGACGTCGAGCGGCTTCTTCTTCGATTTCATGATGTTGGGTAGCGTCGGATAGCGCGGCTCGTTGAGCCGCAAATCGGTCGTCACGATCGCCGGCAGCTTGAGCTTCAAGGTTTCCAGCCCGCCGTCGATCTCGCGGGTGACGCGGACGAAGCCGGCATCAGGTTCGATCCTGGAGGCGAACGTGCCTTGTGGCCAGCCGAGCAGGGCAGCCAGCATCTGGCCGGTTTGGTTGCAGTCGTCGTCGATGGCCTGCTTGCCCATGATGACGAGGTCGGGCTTCTCGGCCTCGGCGACCGCCTTCAGGAGCTTGGCCACGGTCAGCGGCTCGGTCTTATCGTCGGTCTCGATCAGGATGGCGCGGTCGGCGCCGATGGCGAGTGCCGTACGCAGCACGTCCTGTGCCTTGGCCGAACCGATCGAAACGGCGATCACCTCGGTCGCCGTGCCCTTCTCTTTCAGACGGACGGCTTCCTCGACGGCGATTTCATCGAACGGATTCATCGACATCTTGACGTTCGCCAGCTCGACACCCGAGCCGTCGGACTTGACCCGGATCTTGACGTTGTAGTCCACAACGCGCTTGACCGGCACGAGTATTCTCATGCGCCCGTGATGCTCCCTAGCTCCGGCCCGACCGCGAGGGTGAGGCCGCTTCCGTCACTCGTGGTCGGGTCTCCGGTCTGCCGGGAGCCCGATCATGCGGCGCGGCAGCCCGCATGACTGCCAAGCAACCGCCCAGTATGACAACACAAACTTCGACCCTGCCCTACCCCGTCTTTCGCAGGTGCGAAGAACAAGCCTAGTTGCAGGCCGGGCGCTCGTCAATCATGTGGTATACTTGTGTGCCATACTTGAATTGCCACGCCCGCCCGGCCGCCAGCCAACCCTCGCCAAGCAACCGGCTCACGCCCGCCGCAGTCCGCCGTCGAACAGGGGCACGTCGGAGCGCTTCATAAGGATGATGAGCACGACACCCGCGATGAGCCCGCCGATGTGCGCCCACCACGCGACCGGCGTGTCCTGAGGCAACATCACCATCACGACCTGGGTCAACACCCAAAGGCCGAGCACGAGCGCCGCCGAGATCTGCAGCGGGATAACTTTGAGGGCGAGCACCCAGACCCGCACGCGCGGGTGCAGCATCAGGTAGGCCGCGATGACGCCAGCGACCGCGCCACTCGCCCCGATCAGCGGATAGCCCGCCATCTCGGTGCCGGCGACGATCCAGGCATGGGTCAGCGCAGCAATGATCCCGCAGGCCAGATAGAACACGAGGAATTTCACATGCCCCATGGCGTCCTCGATGTTGTCGCCGAACACCCAAAGGAAGACCATGTTGCCGGCCAAGTGGAAAATGTCGCCGTGGAAGAACTGGTAGGAGATGAGGGTCGCGCCTTCGGGCACCGCGATGGCGTCGGGCATGGCGCCGGCAAGACCCAGAACGGACGCCTGGAACAGCTCCGTCGGCACCACAGCGAAGCTCTTGAGCGTCGGCTCGTCGATGCCGCTCTGGCTGAGGAAGAAGACGGCCACATTCGCGAGGATAATCGCGATCGTCATGTACTGGAGCTTGATGGTCTCCAGTGGATTGTCGTCCTGGATCGGAATGAACACGGCAGTCAAACTCCCTTGGTCCGCTGCCGGAGGGCCTTCGCACGCGGGCGCGGCGCCAGGTCGAGCGGTACGCACGATTTCAACGGTTGCCGCCCGGCACCCAGAGGACGTCGGCGGCGCCCAGATCGTTAACATATCGGCCGGCGACGAAAAGGAAATCCGACAGCCGGTTGACGTATTTCAAGGCCGGCTCGCCGACCGGCTCCTCCGGGTTGGCCGCCAGGCTGACCATCAGCCGCTCGGCGCGACGACAGACCGTGCGCGCCAGATGCAGGTAGGCGGACGCCGGGCTCCCGCCGGGCAGGATGAAGGACGTCAACGGCTCGAGTTCGGCATTGAGTTCGTCGATCTCGCGCTCCAGACGGTCGACCTGGGCCAAAACGATCCGCAGCGGCTCGTACTCCAGCTTTTCGCCGCGGTCGGGCACACACAGGTCGGCGCCAAGATCGAACAGGTCGTTCTGGATGCGGGCGAGCATGGCATCGACGGCCCGGCTGGCCGCATTGGCTGCCGGCGCGCTGGTGTGCAGGCGAACGAGCCCGATCGTCGCATTCGTCTCGTCGATCGTGCCGTAGGCGGCGATGCGGATGTCGTCCTTGCGCACCCGTTGCCCGGTGCCGAGCCCGGTCGTGCCCGCGTCGCCCGTGCGCGTGTAAATCTTGTTCAGCTTCACCATTTTCGAATTGCCCTCACCGACCTTGCCTGGAATTCACGAGCGCGAGACCAGAACGAAGCCTATGATGATCAAGATCGCAACGAATTGAAGACCGATGCGCCACCGCATCAGCCGCTGCGAGAGGTTGGGGCTACCCTGGCGCAGCAAGGTTACGAGACCCAACACGAGCACCGCCAGTACGGCAAGCGAGGCAACGGTCGTCAAATGGAAGAGCGCGGTCTGCATGGGGCAAGGAGTCCTTGGTTCTCGGCACGCCAACAGTGCCGACGGGAGGCGCAAGGTCGGCCGTTCCGGTGAGCCGATTGAGTGGGGATAATCGCGTCGCGGGGCAACGGTTTGGCAAGCGCCTCGCACCACAATTGCCGTATTTGTTGGTGCTTAACAAGGCGACGGTTCGTCTGCCGGCGAGCCGGCTCCGAGCCGGGCGGCAGCGAACACCACACGAGCGACAGGCGCAAGCGGAGAACCATGCGCGAGGCTAGAACGACGTCGTGCACCGCCGGTCGAAAAGGAGAGGCTCATGGGGGCCTCGCCGTCCGTGGGCATCGCTGGTCGTCGTGGCGGTCTGCCGTCCTTCCGGTCGCCGTCATCGGAGCGGGCCTCGCGCTGCTGACGGGCGAAACCTGGGCCGAGAGCCGCGAAGAGGCGGCCCGCAAGCTCGAGGAAAAGCGCTCCTCCCTGACCAGCACGCAGGAGCGCGCCAATGTCCTGGAGAACGACGTCACCGCCATCAACAAGGAGCGCGAGCGGATCAACGCCCGCCTCCTCGAAACGGGCGCGCTGATCCAGAAGAGCGAAAGCCGTCTCACCGAAATCGAAGCGCGGCTGTCCGAGCTGGAGGCCCAGGAAAAGCTGGTGCGCGGCTCGCTGATGCAGCGTTACGGAGAAATTTCCCGTCTGCTCGGCGTGCTGCAGCGCATGGGGCGCAATCCCCCCCCGGTCATGATCACGCGGCGTGAAGACGCTCTCGCCATGGTGCGCAGCGCCATGCTGCTGGCCGCCGCTTTTCCAGGCATGCGCACCAAGGCGCTGGAATTGGCCGGCAAACTCGAGGACCTCGTTCGGGTTCTGACGCAGAAGCGCGACGAAGGCGAGAAACTGAGAGCCGAGGCGCAGCGGCTGAGCGATGCCCAGTTGCGGCTGGCCGGCCTGATGAGCGAGAAGAAGCGCTCGCTCGCCGACCGCCAGTCGGAACTCGCCAAGGTGCGCCAGGCCGCCGCCGAGATCTCTCGCGACGTCAAGGACTTGAACGAGCTCGTCGACAAGCTCGACAAGGAAGTCTCGCGGTCCGAGCAGGTGCGCCGCCACAACGAGAGAGCCGCCGAAGCCATCCGCGTTGCCGAAGCGGCCGCGACAGCAGCCAAGGCGCAAGCTCAGGCCGATGCCGCCGCCTCTGCGACGGCAGCC
>JBGSQO010000046.1:0-1609 GCA_041738055.1 Filomicrobium sp. | reverse complement strand
CGTCTCCCAGATTTTCCCCGTCGCCGACGCCAACCAGCACACCGTCACCATCAAGCTCGACCTGCCGCGCGGCATCCCCGGCGGCCCCGGCATGTACGCCGAGGTGCGCATTCCCGACACCACCTCGCAGGCCGCAAATCTGGCGACCGTGCCGCAGGAGGCGATCTTCTACCGTGGCAGCCTGCCGGCGGTGATGATCCTGAAGGACGGCAGGCCGTCGCTACGGCTCGTCCGCGTCGGCCGCCCCGTCGGCGAAGGCCGGGTCGCGGTGCTCTCCGGCCTCGACGGCAACGAGCAGGTCATCCTGCCCGGCGCCGATGGCCAGGCCCTGATCCGGGCCAGCGAGCAGGCCGCAGCTGCGTTGCTGGCGAAGTAACGGCGTCTTCCCCCTCTCCCCGTTCTTCACGGGGAGAGGGTCGGGGTGAGGGGCAGGATCAAGCCGCAGCGTCTGGGGCTGCCCCTCACCCTAACCCTCTCCCCATTGCAAGTGCAGGGCAATGGGGAGAGGGGACGCCAGTGCCGCCCTACGCGCCTTCCGGCCGGCTCTCCGAAGGGGTGTCGGAAGGCGCAAACTAAAAGACCTCGCGCCTTCCGGCCGGCTCCCCAGAGGGGAGTCGGAAGGCGCAGAAAAAAGAGTCGTCGGAAGGCGCAGACTAAAGAACCTCGCGCCTTCCGGCCGGCTCCCCGGAGGGGTGTCGGAAGGCGCAATCAAAAAAGGGTGACCCCAGTGTCCCAGCACGACAAAGCCCCCGCCGGGTCGTCCGGTCCAGAATCTCTCGGCCTTGCCGGCTGGATGGCGAAGTCGGCCATCGGCTCGCCGCTGACGCCCTTGTTCTTCGTGGCCCTGCTGTTCATCGGCATCATGGGCCTGATGTTCACGCCGCGGCAGGAGGATCCGCAGATCTCCGTGCCGATGGTGGACATCTTCTTCCAGTTCCCGGGCGCGTCGGCCGAGCAGGTGGCCTCGCTGGCGACCGACCCGCTTGAGCGGATGATGACGGAAATCCCCGGCGTCAAGCACGTCTACTCCGCCTCCCAGCGCGGCGGCGGCATGGTGACGGTGCAGTTCGACGTCGGCCAGCGCATGGAGAGCTCGCTCGTCAAGCTGTATGACAAGCTCGCCTCCAACCTCGACAAGATGCCGCCGGGCGTGTCCGAGCCGCTGGTCAAGCCGAAGGGCGTCGACGACGTGCCGACGGTGACGCTGACGTTGTGGTCCGAGCAGGTCGACGACGCGGCCCTGCGCCTGCTCGCCCTCGAGGTCATGCAGCGCCTGAAGGAGGTGCCCGACACCTCGCAGAGCTTCATCGTGGGCGGCCGCACCGAGCAGGTCCGCGTCGAGTTCCTACCCGAGCGGCTGAAGGGTTTCGGCATCTCCGTCGACCAGCTCGCCCGCATCATCCAGTCGGCCAACGCGCGCCAGGACGTCGGCAGCGTCGAGACCGGCGGCCAGGCCATGGACATCTACGCCGGCCAGTTCCTGCGCAACGCCAGCGACCTCGAGCGCCTGATCGTCGGCGTCCGCAACGGCAGCCCGATCTACCTGCGCGACGTCGCCACCGTCACCGAAGGCCCTGGCGAGGCCGGCAGCCTCGTGCTCTACTTCTCC
>JBGSQO010000043.1:0-4212 GCA_041738055.1 Filomicrobium sp. | reverse complement strand
ACTGAGCGGGGCGAACGTCGCCGGGTGACGGGCGGCCTACGGCTTGGCCGTCAGACGATCAGCTCCAATGGCCCCTGCCGATACGGGCAACCGCCGCCGAACGGCGTCTCTTGCCCGTCCTCCTCCTCGCCCTCGGCGGGCGAGCCCGGATCGCGGTCCCTGGTCCCGTTACGAGGCTGCGCGCCGTCCGATCCTGGAGCATCCGGGACGGTGCTCGGCGCCCTTGGCGTATCGGCGTGAGGCCCTTGCTGACGGGGACGGGTCTCAGCCGCTGCCGCCACACTCAGGGACAGCGCGACCAGCCCCGCGACGGCCAGGGACCGGAGCCGCACAGGTCCGAAGAACCCGGCCGCAGCCCCATGGGTCAATCCCAGCAAGCGTCTGCGATCGTTCGACATTCCGCAACTCCCTCGGCAGTTCGCCCGCAGCGGGGCGCGACACGGGCCGAGCGAGCGTTTCACGACTTGCTGAAACAGGCAAGCAGGCGGCAGGTCCTGCCGTGCCGTCAACCCATCATCAACCATGAGATTGGCTTCGATCTTGCTTCTGGGGGGCGAACACTCCATCCAGGACGAGGCCTCACTCCATGACGACCCATTGGCACCCAGAGGAAGACGTGACCCCCACCCCGCGCGAGGTGGAGTTCATGGCCGCCACGCTCGAAGCGCGTCACGGACTGCTGGCCGCCGACGTCGCCGAATTCTTCTCCAGTCTGCATAGCCAGAAGGGCGATGCGGGGCGCTGCTGGGCCTGGGCCGGGGTTGCCGCACTCGTCCGACGGCGCGAAGAGATGCGCACCGCCGAATGGGTCATGGTCTAGGTCTTCTGGCCTGCACTGCCCATCTGGGCTGCCGGACTGCCGGAGCCTCGACCAAACCGAGACATGCACGCACCATGACAGGTCAACAGACGTCCGCCGCCGCCACGGTCCACTTCGAGGATGCGCCGCTCGCCGAGGTCGGCCGCAGTTCCCTGATCCCGGTCGGTCAGCACCTCGCCCGCCTCTTCGACACTCTCGGCGGGCTGATCAACACGCTGCGTCACGGCACGGAGGAGCGCTCCCGCGCACAGCGCAATGCGATTGCCGCCTTCAGCGTGCGGGTCGTCAGCGCCGGGCTGCTCTATGCCATGCAGATCGTGCTCGCCCGCTGGCTGGGCTCGTTCGAGTACGGCATCTACGTGTACGTCTGGACGTGGGTTCTGGTGCTCGGCGGGTTTTCCAGCCTCGGGCTCAGCCTCGTCGCCATGCGGCTCGTCGCGGACTACAAGGAGCGCGCCGACTGGCAAAAGCTCAACGGTCTCACGTTCGGCGCGCGGCTGATGGCATTCGGCGTCGGAACGCTGATCGCGATCGCGGGAGCCGGAACGATCTGGCTGTTCGAGCCGCATCTGGCGACCTACACGGTACTGCCGGCCTATCTGGCCCTCGTCTGCATCCCTCTCTATGCCCTCGGTGACGTTCTCGACGGCATCGGGCGTGGACAGGCTTGGATGGGCCTCGCGCTCGTGCCGATCTATATCCTGCGACCGCTCATTATTCTCCTCGGCGTCGTCGTTGCCCTCGAAATGGGGCTGCCGATGACGGCGACGACGGCGGTGATCGCGGCCATCGCGGCGACGTGGGCTTCGGCGCTCATCCAGCTCGTGCTGACCGAAGTGCGGCTGTCGCGGCAGAGCGGGACGAGCGGCCGCCAGTACGACGTTGCGCTGTGGGCCAGGACCGCCGCGCCGCTGCTCGTCATCTACCTGTGCGAGCTGGCGATGCAGAACGCCGACGTCCTGATCATCTCGAGCTTTCTCACGCCGACCGATGTCGCCATCTATTTCGCGGCAGCCAAGACCATGAGCCTTATCATGTTCGTCCACTATGCGGTGGGCAGCGCGGTCGCCAATCGCTTCGCGGCGCTGAATTCCCGCGGCGACACCGATGGCCTCGAGACCTTCGTGCGGGACGCTGTCCGCTGGACGTTTTGGCCGTCGCTGCTCGCCGGGGTCGCCATCCTCGCGCTCGGCCAGCCGCTGCTCTGGCTGTTTGGACCGCAATTCGCCGCGGGCTACCCGGTGATGCTGATCCTCATCGTCGGCTTCCTGGCGAAAGCCGCGATCGGGCCGGTGGAGCTTCTGCTCAACATGCTGGGCGAGCAGACGCGCTGCGCAGGCGTGCTCATGGTCACGGCCATCCTCAACGTCACGCTGAACCTGATCCTGGTGCCGCAATTCGGTATTCTGGGCGGGGCGCTGTCGACGGCCACGGCGCTGATCGTCTCCGCTGTCCTGCTGCATATCGTGGCCCGCCGACGGCTCGGCCTTGCGATCGGCATCTGGGGCGTCAAGCGGATTTGATACCTGCCGCGCCTGCCGGCCGGCACTCGGAACGAGTGTCGGACGGCGCAAACAAAATAAGCGCGCGTCACATGCTGGAGCCAAGCACCAGGGTCCAGAACGTCTTGAACTCGGTCTTCTCATCGTTGACGAGGGCGAGGCCGGCGTCGCGTGCATCGGCCAGCAGCAGGTTCTTGTTGTGGCCGGTGCTGTCCTTCCAGCCGCGCAGCACCTCATCGAAGCTCGCCTGACCGGTGCCGACGTTCTCGGCGGCCAGTCGCGGCTTGTAGCCGGTGCGCTTGACGCGATCCCAGGGGTTGGAGCCGTCCGAGCCGTAATGCGAGATGCGGTCCCATTTGGCCAGATCGCGGGAGTGAGCCTTGGCGGCGGCTGTCAGCTCGGCATTGAGCCTCAGGGGCTTCAGACCGTTGTCGGCGCGATACTGGTTGACGAGGGCGAGGGCGCGCTCGGCATTGAGCGCGGTGGCGCCGTAGTCGCGATCGGCGAGGGCACCGGCGGGGGCTTTTTCGTAAGAGCCGGGCGGGATCTGGTCGTCGAGTGCGGCCACCTTGGTGCCGTCGACGGCGCGCGCGGCCCTCGGCAAGGATTGGGCGGTGCCGCCAAGTGACGCAGAGGGACCCAAGCGGGTGATGCCCGAACCCGAGCCGCCATCCGCAAAACCGGAGGAGACATCGGCCGGGCCGGAACTGCAGGCTGCAACCGCAGCACCGACGATGGCGAGCAAGACAACGCGGATCATGACTTCCCTACTCCCGCTGAGACTACGCGCGGTAACCATGTGCAGCATTGCACCCACCCGTTAAGCGTCCGTTAACGCTATCGGACCGCGGCGCCCGCCCGCGGCAGAAGCCACTCCCAGCGTCGCGTCGGGTTGGTGGAAGAAAAGCCCGACAACCTGTCGGCAGCGTGTCGGGAATATGGCGCGATGCGGGCAGGCACAATCGCTGTCTTCAGCCAGCAAATCATGCGCGGGGCGAGACGGAAATCGTAAACGTTTTGGATCAACTGATTCAACATGCAGTAATGCGGAGCATCTCGGCAAGGTCGACCAAGTGATGCGAAGACCTATTTTATTCGAGCCTTCGAATGTGTATTGATGAGGTGTCGGGGGCGGCATCTCGATCTTCACTTCCGAGTTGCCTAGTCCGGACCTTCTCCGGGGAGGGAGAAACCCATGCCAAGTCGAGTTTTGAGTGATCTGAAGTGCGCCACCCGCAATATGTCCGTCCCAGTGATGGCGGCGTTGCTGGGGCAAATTTATTCCCGCCTCAGCGAACACGAGGACCTGAGCGAGGCCGCGGTGCATGTGCAGGAGGCGCTGGTGCTGATCCTGTCGGCGCAGGAGGAGGCGGTCGAGGACGACGGCGAGCGCCTGCAATAGGGGCCGCATTCAGGCGATTGGCGCCTGCGGTCGGCCTGGGACGGGCAACACTTGACGATCCACTCCCGGTGCCGAGTTGCGATTTTGAAGATGTGGGCCCGCCGTGGCCGCCAAGGCATTGCAGATCAACGGCGTTCCGGCCGATGGCGCCATCCGTTTCGGGCGCGTCGCCGGGTCGGTGGCACTGTTGGTGGCACTGGGGGCTTTCAAGTCCGGCGCCGATGGACCACACTGCCAACAGTCGCGTCGGTGATTCGCTAGACTCTGAGCCAGGACGACCAGATGCGCAGGGTGCCGGGACGACCGGCTTCCTGCCCAGTGCGTAATGGCACGCGTCGGTCGGCAATTTGAGGCGGGACGGCTGCCCATGGGGCCGGCGATCGGCAAACCAGACTTGAATTCGCACGTTCCGGTCGGGCACCTCGCGCTCAAGCCGGCGCTTCTGCTCGTGCGGATTGCCGCGGCGGGGGGCGCCAGCCGGGCCGAGA
>JBGSQO010000041.1:0-8938 GCA_041738055.1 Filomicrobium sp. | reverse complement strand
CTCGTCGAGGAACTGGGCCTCGTGCTCCCGACCCCGCTCCGCCACACGGCAGTCGTCGACTACCGGGCAGACGTCGGCGCAGGGCTGGTCGAGCATGAGCGCGTGCACGTCTACCGCGCCGACGTCGACCGCGAGGTGATCGCGCTGGCACTCAATCCGCAGGAAGTCTCGGAGGTCGCCTGGGTCACCCCGGCCGACCTGATGCGTGACGCGGTCCTGGCGCCGGATCACTACACGGCCTGGCTGAGGATCTATCTCGAGCGCTGGCCTGAGCTGCGGCTCGATTGAAACGCCGAACCGCGCACTTTCCGGCCGGCTCTCGGAACGAGTGTCGGAAGGCGCAATAAACGTCACGCGCGGCGGCAGGCTCCCCGAAGGGGAGTCGCCGCGCGCAAACAAAAAAAGCAGACGGGGGCTCGGGACCCGTCTGCTTTCGAGGTGACGTCTTTCGCAGGGACGCCGGGCGCCACAAGGGCTTATTATCGGACTCGTCGATAGCCGTCCGCCGGGCTCGGAACTCGGGGACCGAGCCCGGCGGACAACACTGGCTATTTCGACTTGGCCAGTTCCGGATAGTCTTTCAGCATGCTCTGCCCGGCGAGAGGCTTGTTGGCTCCCTGGTGGCAGGTCGTGCAGTTGGCCTTGGGTGCATCGCCGAGCGGTCCCAACCGCGTCGCCGGGTAGACCGTCTTCAGCGGCGTCAGGAAGGCGGTGTTGAGATCGCGCGCCATGCGGATGCCGTGATAGGCGGTCGTGCGTGGCCCACGGCTCTGATCCCATTGTGAGAAGGATCGGGTGTTGTGGCAGAAGGTGCAGTTCACCCCGAGTGACTCCGACATGTGCATCATCAGCGAGTAGGTCCACTCGGTCTGCTTGATGGACTGGCGGTTGCCGTGGGGCAGAGCCTCCGTGCCGATGACACGGATCTCGGCGTCCTTGTCGATAAAGGGCGTCAACGGATCGTAAGGCAGCGAGGAGAAGGCTGCGACCTTCACGCCCGCGCGGTTCTGGCCGTTGTCGTTGCCGAGGGCGCGCGTGGCGTGCTTGTTCCTCGGCTCCTCGAACCAGATGTTCTGCGGCACCGGATTGCCCCGATGGCAGGTATAGCAGGTGACACCGGCCTGGCCGACGTGGTTCCCCCAGCTTTCGTTGATGTGGTAGGTCATCTGCAGCATGCGCCGCGAGACGACCTTGGCGTAGTTGTCGTCAGCAGCGAAGTTGCCGCTGTCGCCATGGCAATAGGCACACCCCTGATCGGGTGAAACCCACTCGGTGATTGCGACCATCACGCGATTGAACTGCGCCTCGCTGAGATGGCCCAGCACCTTGACGTTCTGATAGACCGCCGAGGCCTTGGGGCCGTTGATCTCGGCCGCCGTCAGCGCGGGCTGCGCCTCGGGCATGGCGTTGAGCCCGCCGACCGCCTTGGCCGTCCGCTTGTTGGTGACGAGTTCCATGCCCGTGCCGCGATAGCCGAGTTGCTCCTTGGTCGAGGGCACCTGCAGGAACCAGGCGCCGAGCGCGGCAAACCCGGCGACTGCTGCGCCGATCACCGGGATCAGCAAGGGTTCTTTCTTGATCGGGGTCATCGCACACCTCCTGCGGCCGATGCTGGATCGATGGCCGGCGGCACCATGGCCGGATACATGGGCGCGAAGTCGTGCTTGACCGCCCACAGGTACCAGTTGTCGACGACCGTTCCGGTGAGCAGGATGCCGATGCCGCCGGTCAGCGGGCACAGCACCGCGAACCACCACGCCCAGCGATGGATCGACTCCATCGTGGCGTTGAAGCCCATCGTCCAGCGCCAGAACAGGGCAGCCCGCTCCGAGGCCGTGCCACGATCATAGATCTGCTCGATCTCGCGATCACCGCCGAAACGGCTGACGGCAAGGATAGTCGCGCCGTGCATGGCAAACAGAACAGCCGACCCGTAAAGGAACGCGATCGAGAGCGCGTGGACCGGATTGTAGAACAGGTGGCCGGAGCGGATGGAGAAGGCAGCCGTCCCATCGAGGTGCGGGAAGATGCCGAACGGCACTGCCTCACCCCAGCTTCCCATGAGCAGCGGCCGGAAGAAGCCGAGCACGAGGTACAGCCAGATGGCCGCCGCGAAGGCCCACGCCACATGCGTGCCCATGCCGAGCGCCAAGGCCCGCCGGTACATGCGCACCCACCAGAGCAGGATCGACAGCGTAATGAGCATGCCGGCGATCATGTACCAGCCACCCTGACCGAGCGGCGGCCAGGACAGACCATAGGCCGGCGGCGGCGGATCGAGGCTCAGCCAGAACAGCTGGCGCACGAACTGGACAGGGTCGTAGTTGACCTGCGCCAGCATGTTGAAGCCGATGATGTTGAAGCCCAGAACGCCCAGGATGAGCGAGAGCGTGCCGAGGTATCCCAGATAGATCGGCCCGATCTGCGCATTGCCGATGCGGCCCATAAGATTCGAGAAGGTGATGCCGCCGATGCGGGGAAAGTCACCCTGCATGTCCGGCACGCCCGGCTCGCCGTGAGCGCTGCGAACCTGCACGCGCGTGAAGATGTTTTGATATTCAGCCATGACGCATCAATCCTCACCTCAGCTCCAGATCGGAAGGTTGAGCCACCAGTTCCACCACTCCGGCCAGCCGCGGGTCCAATACGGGCCGCTGATGACGATGCAGATGGCGCTCCAGAACGCGGCATTGAGCGCGAGGAAAAGGCCGAGCCGATGGATGCCGAGCGTACCGATCGAATAGCCGATGGCATCGCGGAAGAAGGTATCCTCATGGTCGGGCGTCTTGACCGTTTCGCCCTCCTGCGGATTGACCGAGGAGAGAACAAGTGCGCCGTGCAGCGAAAGCGCCAGAACCGTAGTGAAGAAGAAGCTCACCGCGATCATATGCGCCGGATTGTAGTGGAAGTGCAGGAACTGGTAGCCGACGTTGGACACCCAATCGAGGTGCGAGAAGATGCCGTAGGGAAAACCGTGCCCCCAGGCGCCCAGCAAGACCGGTCGGATGACGACCAGCGTCACATAGGCGAAAATGGCAAAGCTGAAGGCAATCGGTATATGATAGCCCATGCCGAGTTTGCGTGCGATTTCAGCCTGCCGCAAAGCCCACGAGACGAACGCACCGATGGCGCAGACCGTGATGAATTGCCAAAGCCCACCTTCCTTCATCGGCGCCACGCCCAACCCGTATTTGAGATCGGGCGGCGCAATGCTGATCGTCCAAGGGTTGAAGGTCCCCTGTAACGCTGCGCCCCAAAAGATCAGGGCTGTTCCGAGCAGCGAGAAGAAGATCGTGGTGAAGCCGAAAAAGCCGACATAGAAGGGGCCGACCCAGAAGTCGAAGAGGTCTCCCCCGACGAGTGTTCCGCCTCGGACGCGGTATTTCCTTTCGAAACTCAATAGTGCCATGTGCGCGATCCTCCGGGGAAAGTCGTTCGGCTTTGGCCCCTGTCCAATCGATTGGGCGGTGACGAGCGAGGCGGAGACCACCTCGCTGCGTCACCGGCCCGGCTCGTCGCTCAGCTGTTGTTTGCAGCCACGCGCTTCGTCGGCATCGGCGACATCTCCGCCGCCTTGCCGGCCTTGTTTGCATGGGCTCCATCGAGCCAGTTATAGCGATCCGTGCTCAGCAGAATGAGGTGGATCATGATCGCCAAGAAGCCGAGCCAGGCGTAAAGGCCGACCATCACGGTGCGAACACCGAACAATTGCCAGATTCTGAACATTCTATCTCTCCATCAGGGTTTCACTGGTTGCGAGCCGCCGAAACAGCAGGCACTCCGGTTGATCGATCCGTTTTCACGGCAGCCAGGGACGCCAAATCCAGACGAGGAAGTGTGCGGCGACAGCGATCGCGATGAACACGACTGTCACGTTCATGAAACCCGAATGGATTTCCTTGGCCTGCTCGTCGGTCAGGTTGTTTGGATCGAAGCTATTGTTAGCCATCGTCTTCTCCAGTTTGGTGGGCCTTCGCCCGTTACCGTGCCAATCCCGCACGGCGGGGTGTCGGCCATGGAGTACCCATGGCGCGTGAAGCGGCGGACTTTGGGTCCGGCGCAACCCGTTCGCGTCGACCGTTCCCCGTCAGCCCATGAAGGCGTAAGGCAACGTCGAATTCGCCTGATCCCGGGCTTCCTGGATCAGCGATTTGCCACTTGTTTCGTCATTCGTGAGCGGCGACTGCACGAGCCGGAAGGCCCGCGCCAGCAGCACCGCGATGAAAAAGAACGGCAGGCTCAAGCCGAAAATGACGCGATATTCCGCTTCGGCATTCCGCCGGCTCTTGAGCCGCGAGGCCCGGGACGTCTGAAGTGCGCTACTCATCGTTTTGCCTCCCAAATGCCTGATCGTGTGGTGTGGGTGTTCGTCGCGACCGATTTCGTCATGACATCGCGCGCTCCCGCTTCTTCTGCGTGAGGCTGGCCGTGACGCGCTCGACGGTCACGCGGCTCTCGCCGGCATCGCGGGCCTCGGCCTCGGCCCTGTCGCGGAGCGTCTTGGCCGCCGAGATTCGGCTGACAACGGGATGGCCTTCGACATGGCGCTCCAGGGCATTGAGCGCTTCGGCGTCCCACGGCAGTTCGCGGTGGAGCCGGCCCGGAGTCGCCTCGATGCGGTCGAGTTCGGTGCCGAGCGGCAGGATGTGGAACAGCGCATCGAACAGGCTGTTGCACACCTCCTGCACGAGGTAGGCAGCGCCCGCGTAGCCCATGAACGGCGTGCCCGTCGTGCGCCGGATGAACGTGCCCGGGAACGAGGCCGGCACGAACGTCGCGCGCGAGCCGATCTCGGCCAGATACATGCGCTCGTTGTAGGAGCCGAATAGGACGAGCGGCGTCTTCTGCTGGACGAGCCGGCGCACTTCCTCGTTGTCGGTCTTCTTGCCGTTGAGCCGCGATATGGCAAAGCTGCACGGCAGACCGAGTTCGTCGGCCAGGAAGTTCTTGACGCCGCGCGCGTAGGTGTCGCCCGCCACGATGCCGAAGGTGGCCGTGCCGAAAAAGTCCTGCGTCACCGACCGCCAGATGTCCCAGACGGGCTTGATCGTCGTGTGCCGCTCCCGCGTGATGAACGGCTCGGGGTCGAGACCCAGAAGCTCGCCCAGCGTGCGCAGGAACTTCGTCGTCGAATGCAGTCCGATCGGGGCCTGCAGGTAAGGCTTCTCCAGATCCTCGCAGAGCAGCCGGCCGAACTCGCGGTAGAGGCAGACGTTGACGTCGCCATCGACCAAGCGCCCGACGTCGGCCAGATGGCTGCCGAGCGGGAACGTCATGTTGACTTCGGCGCCGATGCCTTCGATCAGCCGGCGGATTTCGGCCAGATCGGAGGGCATGTTGAAGGTGCCATACATCGGCCCGATGATGTTGACGCGGGGCTTGTCGCCGTCCTTGCGCTTCTTCGGCTTCGGCCGCTTGCCGTTCTTGGCGCCGAACTCCGTCCACAGCCATTTCAACGCGCGGTCGGCAGACTGCCACTGGTCCTCGTCGATGGTGCGCGGCAGGAAGCGCTTGATGCCCGTGCCTTCCGGCGTCACGCCGCCGCCGATCATCTCCGCAATCGAGCCGGTGACGACCACCGCCGGCAACTCGCGATCGAGCACGCTGTGCGCGCGTTTCATCGCCGCTTCCGTGCCGAACTGGCCCAGTTCCTCTTCGCCGAGCCCGGTGGTGACGACCGGCAGCTCGTGCGGGGGCAGACCGTCGGTGTAGTGCAGCACGGCCGTAACCGGCAGGTTCTCGCAGCCCACGGGGCCATCGATGATGACCTGCAGGCCCTTGACAGCGGTGAAGGCGTAGACCGCACCCCAGTAGCCGCCGGCGCGATCGTGATCTAGGACTAGCATCCGACCGGCTCCTCTGATGGCTTGGGTTGGGCACTCGCGGCAACGAACTTCTTCCGGAACTCCGGACGGGGAACGGGGGTGTCCTCCCAGATACCCGCCGTGTCGCCGGAGCCCACGCCCTCGAAAAACGCGCGCATCTGTTCGAAGCGGCCGGTATTGGCGATCGCCG
Organism: Filomicrobium sp.; assembly: GCA_041738055.1. GTDB lineage: Bacteria > Pseudomonadota > Alphaproteobacteria > Rhizobiales > Hyphomicrobiaceae > Filomicrobium. The sequence continues at coordinate 2,923 of JBGSQO010000041.1, read as the reverse complement.
CATTGACGACCTGCGCGACCGCGCCAGCACCGGCCGGTCCCATCAACGGCCGCGCCGAGATCAGGTTGGTGAAGTAGAGCGCCGGGATCGCCATCTCCTTGGCCTTCTGCACGACCGGCGTGGTGCCGATGGCCAGATCTGGCTTGAAGTGGTGGAGGGCGGCGAGATCCTGTTCGAGTGAGGCGCGGAACTGCACCTCGACACCATGCGCCACGAGCCAGTCGCGATCGGCCTCCGAGAAGCGCGTCTTCGCGCAGGCCGTCCCGACGTAGTGCACGGTTGCGCCGCTCTCGACGAGCAGGCGAGCGACCAGCAGTTCCGAGCCCTCGTAGCCCGAGATCGTGATGCGGCCCTTGATCGGCGAGGCGGCCAGCACACCCTTGATCATCGGCAGGAAGCGCGCCTTGGCGGCGTCGACCTTGGCGCTCGGGACGCCGCAGGCCTTGCCGATGGCGTCGAGCCAGGCGGCCGTGCCTTCGACACCGACGGGAGCCGAGCCGACGACCGAGCGGCCGGCCGCCTCCAGTTCGCGCACCGAGGCGGTGTAGAAGGGGTGGATGGCGGCAGCCACCGCACAGTCGAGTGCGGCATACAGTTCGCGCCATTCGCGTGTGGGCACGACCGGCCCGCAAGCGAGCCCCAACGGCTCCAGCATCATGCCGATGCCGACCGGATCGGCTGGGAACATCTCACCCAGCAGCGTCACCGTCGGCCGGTCGGGTACACCTGCTCGGGGTGTCGCGACGGGACCGGCTTCTGCCTCGCGGCGGGCATAGGCGAGCATGGCACCGGCCAGCACGTCCTTGGCTTCCGCATGCGTGGGCACGCCGAAACCCGGCACGTCGATGCCGATGATGCGGACGCCGTTGATCTCCTTCGGCAGCATCTTGAGCGGCACGCCGGAGGCCGTCGGCACACACAGGTTGGTCACGACGATGGTGTCGTAGTGCGCAGGATCGGCGAGGTCGATGACAGCGTCGCGGATGTCCTCGAACAGCTTGCCCGTGACCAGCGTCTCGGAGTTGAACGGCACGTAGCCGACCGTCCGCCGCGCCCCATAGAAGTGCGAGGTAAATGTGAGCCCATAGACGCAGCAGGCCGAGCCGGACAGGACGGTTGCCGTGCGCCGCATCCTGAGCCCGACGCGCAGCGAGCCGAACGCCGGGCACATGCTCTGCGGCTTGTCGTGCGGCCCTTGCGGATAGTCGGCCGCAAACTGCGCGAGTGTTTCCGACTTGCCGGCGGCTTCAGCCGCACGCCGCATTTCGTCGGCGCCGGCATGACAGCCGCCGCCCGTCGCCGAGGGCGCGTCTGGGGCAACGGTTTGGCTCAACTCGTCCATGGCGCCCTCAAACGGTGTCGTAGATGACTTCGAGAGACGGCTTGGCGATCGAGACCGAGCCACACATGTCGGCCATGCTGGCCGGCTGCAGCACGACGTGCCGTCCGACCACATCGCCGGAGAACAGCCCGAGCAGTTGGTCCTGGCTCAGCGGATTGGGATGGCGGGGCGGGGCGTCGGCCACGTTGCTCGCCAGCGTTTCGAACAGCGAGCCCCAGCGGTCGCCCGGCCGTCCGATGATCTGGTAATTGGCGGACTTGCGGCGGATGTCCTCGTCGGCGGGAATGGCCGCCAGGACCGGAATGCCGACCGCGTCCGCGAAGGCCTGCGCCTCGCCGGTGTTGTCGTCCTTGTTGATGACGATTCCGGCCACGCCGACGTTGCCGCCGAGCTTGCGGAAATATTCGACCGCCGAGCAGACGTTGTTGGCGACGTACAGCGACTGCAGATCGTTGGAGCCGACGACGATGACCTTCTGGCACATGTCGCGGGCAATCGGCAGGCCAAAGCCGCCGCAGACGACGTCGCCAAGGAAGTCGAGCAGGACGAAGTCGAAGTCCCAGGAATGGAAGCCGAGCTTCTCAAGAAGCTCGAAGCCGTGGATGATACCGCGCCCGCCGCAGCCGCGACCGACTTCGGGGCCACCCAGCTCCATCGCGTAGACGCCGTCGCGCTTGAAGCAGACATCGCCGATCTGGACGTCGTCGCCGGCGAGCTTCTTCTTGGTCGAGGTCTCGATGATGGTCGGGCAGCTCTTGCCGCCGAACAGGAGCGAGGTCGTATCGCTCTTGGGATCGCAGCCGATCAGCAGCACGCGTTTGCCCTGCTGCGCCATCATGTAGCTGAGGTTGGCCAGCGTGAAGGACTTGCCGATACCGCCCTTGCCGTAGATGGCGATGATCTGCGTCTCGCGCTTGGCGGTCGCCTTCTCCGGCTCCGGCTCACGGTGGGGCTCTGACGGTCCGTGACCGCCACCACCACCCGTACTGTGGTCGATGTAGTCCTCGACAGAAGCGATGAAACCTTCGGACGCGGCCATGGGCTTACTGTCTCCAATCCAGAACCATTTTCAGGCACGCGGGGTCCTCGAACGCCTGGGCATAGGCGTCGCGGGCGTGACTGGCGGGTTTAGTGTGCGTGATCAGACCCTCGAGCGAGAGCCAACCGTTCTTGGTCAGGTCGAGCACGCGGGTGAGATCGGCAGGCTGCCACTGAGCGGCGATCCTGAGCGTCGCCTCGCGCATGAAGGCTGGCGGGAATGCGAACGACAGCCGCTGCGCATAAAAGCCCGCGAGCACGATCTCCCCCAAAGGCGCTAGCCGGGCGACAAGCGTATCGAGGATGCCGGCATCGCCGCTGACATCGCAGATGACGGCATAGTCGCGACGCGGGTCGGCTTCGGGGTCGATGACGCTGTAACCCTCGGCTCCACTCCGCCGCGCCGGGTTCTTCTCCCAGACGACCGGCGGCTCGTCGCCGTTGGCGATCATCAGCCGTGCCAGCAGCCGGCCCAGCACGCCATGGCCGACGATCAGCTGCGGCGGGCGCCCTCCTGAAAGAGCATGTTGCGCGGTTGCGGCC
>JBGSQO010000036.1:0-2515 GCA_041738055.1 Filomicrobium sp. | reverse complement strand
CGACCCCGGTTGCGCCCGCCGACCGCCTGCGCCTGCTGGCCGGCCGTCCGGGGGCTGCCGTCAAGGACAAGGGCGCCATCGTGTGCGCCTGCTTCGAGGTCGGCTCAAAAGAGATCCAGGACGCCGCCATCAGCCAAGGCTGCCACACCGTCGAAGCGATCGGCCAATGCCTCAACGCCGGCACCAACTGCGGCTCCTGCCGCCCTGAGATCGGCCGGATTCTGGAGGCTGTCCGCCTCCCCGAAACCGCCTGAGCCTAGTCAACCCGCAGGCCGCCGCCGCAGCATATAGATGTCCATGATCCAGCCGTGGCGGGCGCGGGCGTCCGCGCGGGTGGCGATGATGCGCGGCCCCACATCGGCGAGCCGGCCGCCGATCGTGATCGCCTCGGGCAGACCCAGATAGGCGCCCCACCAGATGTCGACACCCTCGGGCGCCAAATGGCGGAACGCGCAGTCGCCGTCGAGCATGACGACAAGCGTATCGGCGGCATCCGGCCAGCCGCCGTCGGTCAACTGCCGGCCGGTCGTGATCAGCACGTTTGCCCCGATGGCGTTGAGCGGAATGGCGTGCGCAGCTGTCAGCACCTGCAGCGAGGTGATGCCGGGGACGACCTCGATCGTGACGGGCAGTTCCCGGGCCAGCCGGCCGGCGATGCGCAGTGTGCTGTCGTAAAGCAAGGGATCACCCCAGACGAGCAGCGCCACGCGGCCGGACCTGCCGACATGCGCTTCGATGGTCTCCCGCCAGACGACGCCAATGGCATCATGCCAGGCCTCGACGCCGGCCGTGTAGTCGGGGTTTGCCGTGTCCCGTCTGGGCATGTCGAAGGCGGCGACACGGACGGCGGGATTGGTCACCACCTCGGCGATGATCTGGCGGCGGACGTCGGCGAGGTCGGCCTTGTCGGCACCCTTCAGCGGCAGCAGGATCAGGTCGGCGCGGTTCAGCGCCTTGATGGCCGCCAGCGTCAGGTGGTCCGGGTTGCCCGTGCCGATGCCGATCAGGGAAAGAGCGATCATGGAGTGACCCAAGTGAAAACCAGGGGGCTACGCGCCCCCGGACCCCGCGCAGGCGTAGCCTGTTTTTTCCAAGTGAAGGTTCCAAGGGATTAGCCCTTGGTGGAGGTCGAGGGGCAAAGCCCCCGCACTTCACTTCAATTCAAGCCGACGCGTGCAAGCGAGCCGCAAACAGCCCGTTGGTCGTCAGGCTGCGAGCGAGCTTGGCGGTGGCCAGCACGGCGAGATCGGCGACCGGCTCGATCAGCACGACCAGCATGTAGGCCCCGCCGAAGGTTGCGACCGCCGACAGGTTTTCGGCCTCGAAGCCGGCGCCATAGAGAGCCCAGAACGCAACCCAGGCGACGACGCCGCCCTGGTAGGCGGTCGACAGCGCGAGCGCCTGCCCATAGCCAAGATCGACATACGGCGTGTTCGGCGCGATGACCCGCTTAGCCACGGCCTGCAGCGCAAACAGCGGGACGAGCAGGGTCGTGACGTTCATGCCGTACTGCGGCAGGTCGATGGGCTCAAGAACCATGCCCTGGATCAGCAAGCCGAAGGCGAGGCCGAGAGCGGCGGGTGCTGCGCCGAACAACAGGAACAGCGTCGAGCCGAAGATGAAGTGGACCTCCGAAACGCCGATCGGATAGTGCGGCATCAGCTCGAAGAACGCGAAGACGAGCGCGGTGGCAACCAACGAGCGGGCGACCATCGAGCCGACGCCCTGCTTGACGACGTCGTCGAAGGCGAGCTTCAGGGCATAGCCGCCGGCTGCGGCAGCGGTCGCATAACTCAGAACGATCTTGGTCGCGTCGACCAGTCCGGGTTCAATGTGCATGTCTTATCTCCAGGCCGTCCCACCGACGGCGGTTGCGGTTGATGTGCAGGGCCGGTCTCCTGGCTTGCGGGTCGCTGCCCGCCTCCGGCCTTCCCAGGCTCGATCGAGCCCAGTGGCGCCACTGGAGGCGTGCTCACCGCATACAGTCGCGGGGGCGGCTGGGGCATCGGGCGCCGCAACTGGGTCCGCCCTTCCCCATTCCCTGATTGTGTCCCGAGCGCTTTGCGCGAGTTGGGACGCCGTGCACAAACCCGATGTAGACGCGAGCCGGGCGCAGGCGTCAAGCGGGCTGTGCGGCCGATGCGATCAGATGAAAGAACGAGCCGGTGGCAAGTCCGCGCCGGGAGCCGGTTTCGGGGACCTGCCCCCCAGCCGCATCGGTGACGACGGCGAGCGGCGGATCGGCCACCTCGATAATGCTGGCGTAGTGGAACTCGTGGCCGGCAAGCCTCGCCCCAGCCGGGCATCCGGGGATCGGCGCCAAGAGTTCGGCCCGGCGATAACCCAGGTGCAACCTGCGGTTAGCGAACGACGTGACGAGCCCGAGCAGCCCCGCCATGGGATGACCCACGCTGGCCGCGTCGATCAGGGCCTCCCCCATCGCCATGTAGCCCCCGCACTCGCCATGGACGGGGCGGGTGATGGCGAACGCCCTGAGCCCCGCACGGAAGGTGTC
>JBGSQO010000009.1:0-6952 GCA_041738055.1 Filomicrobium sp. | reverse complement strand
CCCTCTCCCCTCGGGGGAGAGGGTTGGGGTGAGGGGGCCAAAGTGGGTGAGGGGGCCGAAGTTGGCGCGGCCGCGGCACCGCCCGAACTGTCGAGGCGGATGATCGCGACGCCCTCGGAGACTTTGTCGCCGACCTTGATCAGGATCTCGGCCACGCGGCCCGCCATCGGCGAGGGCACCTCGAGCGTCGCCTTGTCGCTCTCCAGAGTGACCAGCGGGGTCTCGGGTTTCACCTCGTCGCCCGGCTTCACCAGCACCTCGATGACGGGCACGTTCTTGAAGTCGCCGATGTCAGGGACGCGGATTTCTGTGATGGTCATCGGAGGTGTCTCCTGTCGGAACTGCAGTTCAGCAGACCTTTTCCCCCTCCCGCCGTCATGGCCGCGTAGGCGGCCATCCACGCAAGTCGGTGTCCTGCTCGACTTGCGGTGTCGGGTTGGCGTGCTCGGCTGCCGTTCGGTCTTTACTCTCGGGTGGCGTGGATGGCCGCCTGCGCGGCCATGACGAAAGTGTGGGGGTCGGGGTGAGGGGGCGCCACGAACGCAAACCTTCTTCAGTCGCAGCTCCCTCACCGCGAGGGTAGAGGGAGGACGTGGGTCTCAAGCGGTCGCCGGGTCGGATTTGTCGCCGGCAATCCCGTACTTGGCGATCGCCTCGGCGACCTTGGTTGAAGGGATCTTGTTCTCGTCGGCGAGCGCCTTCAGGGCGGCCACGGCGACGAAATGGCGGTCGACCTCGAAGTGCCAGCGCAGCTTGCGGCGATAGTCGGAGCGCCCGAAGCCGTCGGTGCCGAGCACGCGGTAGGTGCCGGGCACGTGGGCGCGGATCTGCTCGGCGAACTGGCGCATGTAGTCGGTGGAGGCGATGACCGGCCCCTCGCCGTGCGCTTCCAGAACCTGCGTCACGTAGGCCTTGCGCGTGGGCTCCAGCGGATTGAGCATGGACCAGCGCTCGGCGGCACGCGCCTCACGCGCGACCTCGGTAAAGCTCGTCACCGAAAAGATGTCGGCTGAAATCCCGAAGTCCTTCTCCAGAAGTTCAGCGCCCGCGATCACCTCGCGCAGGATGGCGCCCGATCCCATCAGGCGGACCTTGAAGCCTTTGGCGGTCGGGTCGGCGGCCTTCAACAGGTACATGCCCTTGACGATGCAAGCTTCCGCGCCTTCGGGCATGGCCGGATGCTCGTAGTTCTCGTTGAGGACGGTCAGGTAATAGAACACGTCCTCCTGGTTGCCGATCATGCGCCTGAGGCCATCCTGAATGATGACGGCGACCTCGTAGGCATAGGTCGGGTCGTAGGACACACAGTTGGGGATGGTCGCCGACAGGATGTGGCTGTGGCCGTCCTCGTGCTGCAGGCCCTCGCCGTTGAGCGTGGTGCGCCCGGACGTGCCGCCGACCAGGAAGCCGCGGGCACGCATGTCGCCGGCCGCCCAAGCGAGATCCCCGATGCGCTGGAAACCGAACATCGAGTAGTAGATGTAGAACGGGATCATCGGGCAGTTCGACGTCGAGTAGGCGGTCGCTGCCGCGATCCAGCTCGACATGGCGCCAGGCTCGTTGATGCCCTCCTGCAGCATCTGCCCGGTCTTGTCCTCCTTGTAGTACATGAGGGTGTCGGCATCCTGCGGGTGGTAGAGCTGGCCGACCTGGCTGAAGATGCCGTACTGGCGGAACATGCCCTCCATGCCGAAAGTGCGGCTCTCGTCGGGCACGATCGGCACGACACGGCTTCCCAAGGACTTGTCGCGCAGGAGCGTATTCAGAATGCGCACGAAGGCCATGGTCGTCGAGATCTCGCGGCCCTCGCCGGTCGCCTTGAGCTGGGCCTCGAAGGCGGACAGGGGGGGCACCTCCAGGGCGACGTCGGTCTTCATGCGCCGCTGTGGGAGATAGCCGCCGAGGGCCGCGCGCCGCTCGCGCAGGTAGCCCATCTCGGGGCTGTCCTCGGGCAGTTTCAGGAACTCGAGGTTGGCGACCTGCTCGTCCGTCAGCGGCACCTTGAAACGGTCGCGGAATTTGAGCAGCGGCGTATGGCCCATCTTCTTGGCCTGATGGGCGATCATCTGGCCTTCGCCGGCTTCGCCCATGCCGTAGCCCTTGACGGTCTTGGCCAGGATGACGCTCGGCTGGCCCTGGCAATCGACGGCTGCCTTGTAGGCGGCGTAGACCTTGACCGCATCGTGCCCGCCACGCGTCAGTGTCCAGATCTTTTCATCCGACCAGTCGGCGATCATGGCGGCGGTCTCAGGATAGCGGCCGAAGAACTTCTCGCGGATGTAGGCGCCGTCCTTCGACTTGAAGTCCTGGTAGTCGCCGTCGACGCATTCTTCCATCAGCTGGCGCAGCCGCCCGGTCGTGTCGCGGGCGAGCAGTTCGTCCCAGTTGGAACCCCAGATGCACTTGATGACGTTCCAGCCCGAGCCGCGGAAATCGCCCTCCAGTTCCTGGATGATCTTGCCGTTGCCGCGGACGGGGCCGTCGAGGCGCTGCAGGTTGCAGTTGATGACGAAGATCAGGTTGTCGAGCTTCTCGCGCCCGGCAAGCCCGATGGCGCCGAGGCTTTCGGGCTCGTCCATCTCGCCGTCGCCGCAGAACACCCAGACGTGGCGGTTCGAGGTATCGGCGAGTCCCCGGCAATGCAGGTACTTCAGAAAGCGCGCCTGATAGATCGCCATCAGCGGGCCGAGGCCCATCGAGACGGTCGGGAACTGCCAGAAATCGGGCATCAGCCAGGGGTGCGGATACGACGGGATGCCCTTGCCGTCGGTCTCCTGGCGGAAGTTCAGGAGCTGGGCCTCGGTCAGGCGGCCTTCGAGGAAAGCGCGGGCGTAGATGCCGGGGGCGGAGTGGCCCTGGACGAACACGAGATCGCCGCCGTGGCCCTCATGGGGCGCATGCCAGAAGTGGGTGAAGCCGGTGGCGTAGAGGGTTGCGGCCGACTGGAAGCTGGCGATGTGGCCACCGAGTTCGGAGCTGTCCTTGTTGGCCTTCAAGACGATGGCCGCCGCATTCCAGCGGATGGCCGCGCGCACCTTGTTCTCCAGCTCGCGGTCGCCGGGATAGGCGGGCTGTTTATCGGGCGGGATGGTATTGATGTAGGCGGTGTTGGCGGCGAACGGCAGGTTGGCGCCGGAGCGCCGCGCGGTGGCCACGACATGCTCGAGGATGTCGTCGGCCCGCCCCGTCCCCTCGAACGCAATCACCGAGTTGATCGCATCGACCCATTCGGCGGTCTCGGCGGGGTCGGTCTCGTACTGGTTGGCCATGATCGCTCCGTCGTCTCGGCGGTTAACTCAGGCGAGTGCGCAAGCGTCCGTGACGCCCGCTCAACAGAGAGCCTTCGCTGTGACACCCGCATGATGATCGTGAATTGTCAGTCGTGGCGGTCCGGGTGAGCATTCGGCGAAGGAAGAGCATTCCGGTTGGGGTGCGTCACTCTGTTCCATCTGCCTCAGCTCGGCAACCGCTCATGGACTTTGTGTAACTGGAATTATGCTGCCTGTCGTCTACCGGATTGGCATGGCTGGGTTGCACCGCAGCAACCGGACGTTCAGCCGGCCGATGCGTCGGAGCCGACGCTCGACACGGCTGCGCGCACCCGCTCACCCGCCGGGCGGCCCTGCCCGTAGCGGGCCTCGATGTACTCCTCGACGATGCGCTTGAAGTCGGCCGCGATCGTCGGGCCGCGCAGCGTCATCGCCTTCTTGCCGTCGATGAAAATGGGCGCGGCGGGGCTTTCCCCCGTGCCCGGTAGCGATATGCCGATGTCGGCGTGCTTGCTCTCGCCGGGGCCGTTGACGATGCAGCCCATGACGGCGAGGTTCAGGCTCTCGACACCCGGATAGCGCGTGCGCCACTCCGGCATCCGGTCGCGGATGATGTCCTGGACGTCGCGGGCCAGTTCCTGGAACACGGTCGAGGTCGTGCGTCCGCAGCCGGGGCAGGCGGCGACGATGGGAACGAACGAGCGCAACCCCATGGTCTGCAACAGCTCCTGGGCGGCGCGGACCTCCAGGGTGCGGTCGCCGCCCGGCTCAGGCGTCAGCGAGAAGCGGATGGTATCGCCGATGCCGGCCTGCAGCAGGATGCCCATGGCGGCGGACGACGCCACGATGCCCTTGGAACCCATGCCGGCTTCCGTCAGCCCCAGGTGGAGGGCGTAATCGCAGCTGCGGGCAAGCATCGTGTAGACGCTGATGAGATCCTGGACCGCCGAGACCTTGGCCGAGATGATAATCTGTTCGGCCCCCATGCCGATTTCGCGCGCGCGGTCTGCCGACATAAGGGCCGATTGCTCGATCGCCTCGTGCATGACGGCCCGCGCCGTCTTGGGCGTTGGGCTCGTCGCGTTCTGGTCCATCAGGTGGGTGAGCAGGTCCTGATCGAGCGAGCCCCAGTTGACGCCGATCCGCACGGGCTTGGCGTACTTGAGCGCCAACTCGATGATCGAGGAGAACTGGCGGTCCTTCTTGTCCTTGAAGCCGACGTTGCCGGGATTGATGCGGTACTTGGCGAGCGCTTCGGCACAGGCCGGGTTTTCGGTCAGCAGCTTGTGGCCGATGTAATGAAAGTCGCCGACAAGCGGGACGCTGCAACCCAGCGCGTCGAGCTTCTCGCGGATGTGCGGCACGGCACGCGCGGCCTCGTCGCGGTCGACGGTGATGCGGACCAGTTCGGAGCCGGCGCGGGCGAGGGCCGCGACCTGTGTGACCGTGCCGTCGATATCGGCGGTATCGGTGTTGGTCATCGACTGCACGACGACGGGGGATGCGCCCCCGACGATGACGCCGCCGACGTCGACGGGGACGCTTTTCCGGCGGGGGGCGATCAGGAGGCTCGGATCGGTCGCGGTCATGGGTTGTCCCGGCTGCGGTGAGGCTTTCGATACGACAGCCGAACCTTATGGGATCGGTGATCGCGATGCCACTCCTACAGGTTGGGTTCTCCTTATTGCAGAAGGGCGGGGAGATTGGCGGCCGGTACGCCCACAATCGGGATTGCCGTTTGCGCGCAGTCGTCGCGGCGCAGCTACACCACCAGCTTCAGCCCGTGCTCTTCATACTCTGCGAACGCTCGGTCGCGGGAGATGAGCGCCAACTCCCTGACAATCGCCTGCCGGACCAGCATCCTATCGAAAGGGTCCTTGTGCGCCAGACGCGGGAGGCGGTGAAACGAGACCGCCTCATCGACCTCAAGGGGCAGAATAGCCAGCCCCATGTCCTGCGCAGCAACCACCAGCTGTTCGGGCTCGCCCCCCTGCAAGACAAGTTTGCCAAGCGCAAACTTCAGGGCAATTTCCCAAAAGGTGATCACACTGACGTGAACGACGTTTTCCGGATCTGCAATGATCTCGCGGGCCTTCTGGGACAGCCGTTCGGGCTCGAACAACGCCCACAACAATACGTGGGTGTCTACGAGGTAGCCATTCATGATCGGAGCAAAGCCTCGTCACTCAAGGCGAAATCATCCGCCATCTTATAGGAGGCCTGTCCCTTGAGCAGTCCGAGTGGTCGATGCTTTGCCGTGGCCGCGGAGCGTTGTCTTGCAAGATTTTCGGCAAAGTCCAGGACCTCCCGAGCTTCTTCGACCGGCAGCTTGCTGATCTGTTCGACGAGCTTCTTTTCGATTTGTGCGTGGTTCATCGGCGATCCCTTTTTTGCGCATCAGGATAGCGGTTCGCAGCAACAACCGCCAGATCACCCTCACCCCGGCCGCCTGAGCCCCGCCGCGACCAGGGAGCCGGTCGCCATCAGCGCCATGGCCAGCACAATTGCCGGGCCGCCCGGCGCATCCCAGGCGAGCGATAACCCAAGCCCGGCTAGAACGGCGGCGACCCCGATGCCGGCGGCCAGCCCCACCATGCCCTCGGGGCTCGTAGCAAAGGGGCGGGCGGCGACCGACGGTACGACGAGAAATGCGATCACCAGCAAAACGCCGACGAACTTGACGGCCACTGCGACCGCCAGCGCCAGCACCAGCGTGAACGCCAAGCGGATCGGCTCACGCGAGACCCCCTCGGCGCTGGCCAGATCCGGATCGACGGCCAAACGCAACAGCGGCTGCCACAACACCCACATCGCGCCCGAGACAGCGAGACCCAGCACGGCAAGCAGGATGAGATCGGTCTCGGTGACGGCGAAGATGTCGCCGAACAGATAGCCCTGCAGGTCGACGCCGGGGCCCGCCAGAGTGGCTGCCGCGATGATGCCGAGCGACAGCGAGCCGTGGTGGATGAGGCCGAGCACGGAATCGAGCGGCACGACGGTTTGGCGGGCGAGCAGCATCAGCAGCCCTGCGCTGGCCAGCGAGACCAGCATCACCGCCAGCGTGAGATCGACCCGGAAGGCCAGCGCCAGGGCAATCCCGATGAGGCCGGCGTGCGCGATCGCCTCGCCGAAGTAGGCCATGCGGCTCCAAACGACGATGCTGCCGAGCGGGGCGGTCAGGACGGCGAGCCCGGCGGCGGCCAGGAACGCTTTCAAGAGGAACGGCTCGATCATGGCGCCTTGTCTCCGGCCGCCTGTTTCATCGGCTCCTCGTTGCCGCCCGGTACGGGGCTGCCGTCGATGGCATGGGCATGGTCGTGGTGGTGTTCGTAGACGGCATACGCGGCGGCCAGCTCGCGGCCGAACAGGCGGGCATACTCCGGGTGCTTGGCGACGGCGCGCGGCACGCCCGAACAGCAGATGTGACGGTTGAGGCAGAGCACGCGGTCGCTCGCCGCCATCACGACGTGGAGGTCGTGGCTGACCAGCAATACGCCAAAGCCGCGCTTGGCTCGCAGGTCGGCGATCAGCCGGTAGAGTTCGGCTTCGCCGATGAAGTCGACCCCCTTCACGGGCTCGTCCAGCACGAGGAGATGCGGCCGCCGCAGCAGCGCGCGGGCGAGCAGAACGCGCTGAACCTCGCCGCCCGACAGCGAGGTCAGTTGCTGGCCGGTGACGCGGGC
>JBGSQO010000006.1:0-2865 GCA_041738055.1 Filomicrobium sp. | reverse complement strand
CCGGCTGACGGCCGCCTTGGCCGAACTGCAGGCCGCCGCCCACGAGGCGCATGCCTTCATCGCCGCCTATTGATATCGATCACGGGCCTCACCGACCGCGTCCGCGCCAAAGTTCGGTCATCGATGGCTGATCGATGACTTGATGTGCCCGTGTCATCCGACTAAAAGTTGGCGGCCTGCGCTGGCGGCTCGACCCGCCGTGCAGTGGCGAGCCCGTCATGCGGACCTCTGGGAGAGGCGAGCATCTGCGCGGTCGGTTCGGCTGAGCCGAGACGGCCGGCAGCAGTCCGCATGAGGCCGTCGTCTCCATCCCGAAACCGCGTCGACCCGCCGAGGAGCCCGCGACAGATAATGGCCAAGATCACCTTCGTTCAGCCCGACGGCTCCAGCCAAATCGTGGACGCGACGCCCGGAATGACGGTCATGGAAGCGGCTAAGATGAACGACGTGCCCGGCATCGAAGCCGAGTGCGGCGGCGCCTGTGCCTGCGCCACCTGCCACGTGTATGTGGATGCCGCCTGGCGCGACAAGGTCGGGGCTCCCTCCGATATGGAGGAGGATATGCTCGACTTCGCCTTCGACGTGCGCGAGGAGAGCCGCTTGAGCTGCCAGATCAAGGTGACGGCCAACCTCGATGGGCTGACCCTGCGCGTGCCGGCCAAGCAGTTCTGAGGCAGGTTGCCGCGCCCTGACCGCTGTCAATGGCGGGGGCGCGGCGCCATGAGACTGGGATGATACCGGCCGTCCGTGCGCCCCCGCCAGCGCGTGCGATCCATCGAGCGGTCACCGTCCGACAGAAAGAGCGAGCCCCCCATGGACCTTCTTCCGAGCGCCGACGCCCAGACCGCCGTGAGCCCCGTCGAGACCGATGTCGTCATCATCGGCGGCGGCCCGGTCGGGCTATTTGCCGTGTTCGAGCTGGGGCTTCTCGACATCCGCGCCCACGTCGTCGACATTCTCGACAAGCCCGGCGGACAGTGCGCGGAACTCTATCCGGAAAAACCCATCTACGACATTCCCGGCCTGCCGATCGTCACCGGCCAGGAGCTGACCGGCCGCCTGCTCGAGCAGATCAAGCCGTTTTCCCCGACCTTCCATTTCGGCGAGCGTATCGACGAGGTGAAGCGCGAAGCCGACGGCCGTTTCCTGCTGCGGACCGATTGCGACAAGGCGTTTCTGGCCAAGGTCGTCGTAATCGCCGCCGGTGGTGGATCGTTCACGCCTAAGCGTCCGCCGCTCGACGGGATCGAGGCTTTCGAGGGCACCTCGGTATTCTACTCGGTGCGCCGGATGGAGGACTTTCGCGGCCACGACGTTCTGATCGTCGGCGGTGGCGATTCGGCGCTCGACTGGACGCTCAATCTCCACCCGCTCGCCCGCTCCGTGACCCTGCTGCACCGCCGTGACGACTTCCGCGCCGCCCCCCACTCGGTGGAGAAGATGCGCGCGCTGGTCGCCGAGGGCGCCATGCGGCTGATGATCGGTCAGGTGACGTCGTTGAAGGGGGCAGACGGCCAACTGTCCACGGCGACGGTCAAGACCGCAGCGGGCGAGGAGGACATCACCGTCACGCGCATGCTGCCGTTCTTCGGGCTCACCATGAAGCTCGGGCCGATCGCCGACTGGGGGCTCAACCTGGAAGAAAACCTGATCCCCGTCGATACCGAGAAGTTCGAGACCTCGACGCCCGGCATCTTCGCCGTCGGCGATATCAACTGGTATCCGGGCAAGCTGAAGCTGATCCTGTCGGGCTTCCACGAGGCCGCCCTCATGGCGCAAAAGGCCAACCGGATCATCTATCCCGACAAGAAGGTCCTGTTCCAATACACGACGTCGTCTTCGAGCCTGCAGAAGAAGCTCGGCGTGAAGTGAGTAGGGAATAAGGGAGTAGGGAGTAGGGAGTAGGGAAAATGGGTCGGTTCGATCTTCCCGGCTCGATTCGGCTCACACGGCCGGCAGCAGCAGCACGTAGGCCGATGCCAGGCTGCGGCGCACGGAGGCGGGCAGCGCCGCGACGAGCTTCTTCAATCGCTCGCGGCCGTAGGCCAAGTAGGCATGTACCCACAGCCGGCCCTTCAGCGACATGGGCACCGCGTAATCGGTCACGGTCATGACCGCATCCGACCAGTCGAGCTTGTAGCCGTTGGCCGGCCCCATGAAATCGTAGCGCTCGATGCCGTCTCGCATGCACAACCCGATGCTGTCCTCGGTGAGCAGCGCACCGGGGCTGTGCTTGTCGTGGGCGGTGTCGTAGACCAGCACGTGGTTGACGAGCCGCCCCTTGGCCACGAACGTCAGTTCGGCTGCGGCAATGCTGCCGGCGCAGTCGAGGGTGAGGATACGGCAACCGGTGTCGTGCCCCAAGCCGTCGGCGACATCGGCAAAAAAGCTCGCTGTGCGCGGATCGGCGAGCGAGCGGGAGACGACGCCCTTTTCGATCTGCCATTTGCGCTTGAGTTCGATGATCTGGCGGGCCGCGTCTCTGGCCTCCGGTCCCGATTTCAGGACGCGATGGCTGAGCGCGCCGACCTCGGCGAGCTTTTGCCGCTTGCGCCGTCTCGTCGAGCGCGAGCGACCGGAGAAGCGCCCCATGTATGCCTCGCTCGACGTGGCGGCCGAGAAATCCATGTAGGGGGCGCCGTCGACACGGGTCGTCACCGCGCCGATCTCGGCCATCAGCGGTGTAATCACGGCATCCGCGCGGATATTGCCGAATACGATGAGGTCGGCCCGCGAGCGCGCGAGGAGGACGCGCCACGCCTTACGCAGCAGCGGCATGACCGGCTCGGCGGCATCGACCAGGACGTCGCTGTACTCGCCCACCGGATCGCCCAGGAAGCGCAACTCGGTCAGGCCGCGATTGCG
>JBGSQO010000239.1:0-1554 GCA_041738055.1 Filomicrobium sp. | reverse complement strand
CCGATCTCGTCCCAGTGGCGGCCGGTGGGCGGCTGCCAGATCTCGAGGTCGGCGGCGAACCGATCTACCGCAAGGCCGGCCCGGGCATCCAGCGCCTGCCCGTTGGCGACTGCGACGGGGGAGAGATCGACCGAGGTGACGGCAAGCCCACGCGCGGCCAGGAAGCGGCTGTTGCGGCCGTCACCGTCGGCGAGGCAGAGCGCCGAGTGTGCCCTGAAATCGGAGCGGGCCACGATCTCGCGCAGGTACTCGTTGGGCTCGGCTCCAAACAGGCCTTGTGGCGCCTTCGAATACTTCGCGTCCCAATCGGCCATGGCGTGTCTTGCTCCTGTGTCTCCGGCCTGATCCAGCGCACGCAGCAGCCGTAATCCAACGGGCGATGCATGCGCCAGCCCATGCGGTCCGCGGTGAGCGCTCCCGACGAGGCTGCATCGCAAAAAGTTGCAGCTGCGGCCTATGCGCCTCCTTGACAAGTGGGTAAGAAAAGCAAACAAAACGAACGTTCGTTCTTTTAGTCTTTTGGTCTGATCGGCAACTTGTGCGTTTTCCCCTCGGTTCGGATGGGGGCCGGGAGGGTTCTTCAGGGCATGCAAGGCGGGACTTGCCAGAGGAAACAGGCCTGTCGAGCGGGAACGTGACGCCCGATCCGTTGCGGCAAGACCACGAATGAGAACCGGAGACGTGCGATGCCGAGGCTGAAGCCCGAGACGATCCAGGCGCGCAGACAGCAGATCCTCGATGCGGCCGAGCGCTGTATCGCGCGGTCGGGGTTTCATGGCGCGTCGATGACCGACATCTGCGCGGAAGCCAAGCTCAGCACCGGCGCATTCTACGCGCACTTCGAGTCCAAGGAAGCGCTGATTTCGGGGATTGCCGAGCGCGACCGCAACAAGCTCGCCGACCAGTTCAAGCACATGGCCGAAGCAACCGACCTGTTCCAGGCGCTGCAGCAACTCGGCGAGCACTACACGGTCGAGGAGCCGCGCTACAAGCGGGTGCTGTGCCTCGAGATCGGCGCGGAGGCGACCCGCAACGACGAGGTCGGCGAGCATTTCCGCTCGGTGGATGCGTTCGTTCTGAAGAGCTTCGAAGAGTTGTTTGCCCGCTGCATCGCGCAAGGGCGGATCAAGCCCCGGCACGATCCGGCGACGCTGGCGATGATCGTCAAGATGCTGGGCGAAGGCATGCTGTGGCGGCGCGCGATCGATCCCGACTTCGACTCCAATGCCGCCATGCCGGCCGTGATGTCGGTGATCGAGCTTCTATTGAATGCAGTTCCCGAGGGGACTGCGTTCGAGCGCGACGACGTGGTGTCTGCGACGTCCGCAGCCGAAGAGGAAGGCTCCCGATGATGTCTATGATCCGCTGGTTCGGCCTGTCTCTGATGCTGGTCGCAGCGACTGCCGGTGCCCTGCACCTCAGCGGCGTGCTGGATCTGCAGGCCGGCGTCGCCAAGATCGTCGCTGGTCGGCAGGATGCCGTGGCGGCGGCGGCCGATGGGGCCAAGACTTTGGACACGCATGGGCCAGCCGTGACGACGGCCGCGGGAACGAC
>JBGSQO010000712.1:0-3477 GCA_041738055.1 Filomicrobium sp. | reverse complement strand
TTCGATACCGGCCCCGGCAATGCGCTGATCGACGACTGGATGCGCGCGCACGCCGGTCAGTCCCGCGACGAGGATGGTGCCACGGCCGCCAAGGGCCGGGTGCACGAGGATGTGGTGCGGTTCTACCTGTCGCATAGCTTCTTCTCGGCGACGCCGCCCAAGTCGCTCGACCGTAACGCGTTCTTTGCCGATCTCGTCGGTGGCCTGACGTTGGAGGATGGCGCGGCGACGCTCACCGCCTTTACGGCTGGCGCCATCGCGCGGGCCCGAGAGGTGCTGCCCGCCGAGCCGGCGCTGTGGGTCGTGGCGGGCGGCGGCCGTCACAACCGTACTCTGATGGCGATGATTGCGGCCCTTGTCGAGAATGCCGTCGTGCCCGCCGAGGCGGTGGGGCTCGACGGCGAGAGCCTGGAAGCCGAGGCCTGGGGCTATCTGGCCGTGCGTGCGCTGAAGGGCCTGCCGATTACGTTCCCCGGCACGACGGGGGTGAGTGTGCCGATGACCGGAGGCGTGCTGGCGCGGCCGTGAGGAAAGGGCCTCACCCGATCTTTCTCACCATTCCCGCCAGCCCGACGACGATGCGGGCGAGGCTCGCGGTGTCGACGGTATCGGGCGTGTCGTAGACCTTATGGTAGAACGGGTTCCGGAACGGGGCGGTGTCGGTGATCATCAGGGCTGGAAAGCCGTGCTTGTCGTAGGACCAGTGGTCGGAGAGGTCGATGCCGGGGATGAAGCCCGGGGCGACGCCGCCGATCGAGGGAAAGGCACCCGTCGCGCGGAACGCGGCCAACGCCTGCCGCAGGAATGCCCGAGAGCGCGGCAGGCCGACGAAAGCGACGAAATCGCCGCGGTCGCGGTAGATCCAGTTGAACGGTGTGGGGAACTTCTGGCTGCCGGGCTTGTCGGAAAAATAGCCGAGTGTTTCCAGCGCGATCATCCCGGCGACTATCTCGCCCGCCTCCCTCAGTTTCAGGGCATGCTGCCAGCTGCCCATGTCGGGTGTCTTGCACCAGGGCGCCTCCTCGTTGACGAAGAAGACGAGCCGTAAGCGGTGGCGCGGGGCGGGCATGTCGGCGATAAGCCGGGCCAGCTCCAGGAGGGCTGCGACGCCCGTGCCGTTGTCGTTGGCACCGGGGCAATCGTCAGGGGAATCGTAGTGCGCGCCGATGACGATGCTGCTCCCCGTGCCGCCTTCGGCCGCCGAGCGCGGTTCGATCGTCACCTCGATGTTGCGGACCTTGTGGCCGTCGACGCGGAAGACCTGACGCTGCGGCGCGTAGCCCATGTCCCGCAGCCGGGCTTCGATTTCGCGCGCGGATGCCTCCAGGGCGTCGGGGTAGAACAGGTTGTGAGGGCGGCTGGCGATCGCGCGCAGGTGGTCGTCCAGCCTTGCCGCAAGCTCCGTGTCGAGCAGGGAGCGCGCGGCCGGGTCGGGAGGATGGTGGCGGGGAAACACGATCGCGTAGGCAATCGCCGAGGCGACGAGCAGGATCACCGCGCATCCTGCCGCCGCGAGGATTGTCAGCATGGCTCCCCGCCTGGAGTATCCGATATGGGTCGGTTGACGATCGGTTGATCCATGAATCGCAATTTCAGATTAAATCGGCTTGTATTGCAGGCGGCTTGAACTGAACGATAAAATGCAAAGCAACATCGGAGCCCCCCGCCGAAGTGGACGGGGAGCTTAACGAGTCGTTGTCTGAAGTATTGTGCGGGTGGGGCTTGTGGGCGGCTGGTGCAACCGCCTGGAGGTCCGCAGGCTCAATCCTCGTCGTCGTCGCCGATATCCATCTCGATGGCGGGTTCCTCGGGTTCGGTCTCGCGCGCGCGCACCTCCTTGCGAAGCTTCTCCTTATCCTTTGGCTTCATCGCCATGCGCATGTCGACATAGCGCCCCACGATATCGTTGAGGTCGTCCATCTTGTTTTCGAAGAAGTGGTTGGCGCCCGGCACCACCTCGTGGTCGATCTTGATGCCCCGCTGGGTCTTGAGCTTCGTGGCGAGTTCCCCGACCGAGTGCGAGGGCACCACGCGGTCGATGTCGCCGTTGATCATCAGGCCGGACGACGGGCAGGGCGCAAGGAACGAGAAGTCGTAAAGGTTCGACGGGGGGGCGACACAGATGAAGCCTTCCGCCTCCGGGCGCCGCATCAACAGCTGCATCGCGATCCAGGTGCCGAACGACACGCCCGCCAGCCAGCAGCTCCTGGCGTCCGGCTTGACGATCTGCAGCCAGTCCAGCGCGCTGGCCGCATCGGCAAGTTCACCCGGTCCGCCGTCCCAGAAGCCCTGGCTGCGGCCGACACCGCGGAAATTGAACCGCAGCACCGAGAAGCCGCGCGCGGCGAAGGTGTGGTAGAGATTGTAGACGACCTGATTGTTCATCGTGCCGCCGAACTGCGGATGCGGATGCAGGATCAGCGCGATCGGGCTGTCGGACGCGGCCTCGTGATGATAGCGCGCCTCGAGCCGCCCGGCGGGTCCATTGATGATCAACTCTGGCATGGTCTCTCGGGTGTCCTTCCTGGTCTTCGGAGGCACGTATCCCGCCCCCGCTGAAGGGGTGCCCGGGATCGCTCGGGTCCTGGTGAAGTGTTGGGCGTCGGCTGCGGTCGGCGCGAGGCTCAGGCCGCGGCGCACAGATACTTGACTTCCTGGATCGGAATTTTCATATTGGGGTCAAGTTTAGAACGGTTCGAAAGTTGCGCGGGCGCTGGCAGCCGGATGGGTGTCTTGCATAGCACAGACCAGAGTGTGCGATGCAAGGGGCACGTGCGGAGAGTTCGTCTCCTCTGCGCCATCCAGGGTTCGCTCGCGCGGCTCATCACTCACCGTCGCCGCCGCGGGGCATCCGCCGTCGGTGCAGGAAAGGTCTCGGCATGGAGCTGAACACCAAGGGTCGCTATGCGGTCATGGCCATGGCCGATCTCGCCAAGTTCGGCGGTGAGAGCGCCATGCCGTTGTCGCAGATCGCCGAGCGTCAGCAGTTGTCGCTCGCCTACCTGGAGCAGATCTTCCTGCGCCTGCGTCGCGCCGGCCTCGTCGACAGTGAGCGTGGCCGCTCCGGCGGCTATCGTCTGGCGCGGCGGGCGGCCGACATCGCGGTCGTGGAGATCATGCAGGCCGTGGAGGAGGAGACGCGCATGACGCGCTGTCTCGACGGCGAGGGCGGCTGTCTCGGCGAGGAGCGCTGCCTCACCCATTCGCTGTGGCACAGGCTCGGCAATCACATCGCGACCTTTCTGGCCGGGGTGTCCTTGCAGGACGTGCTCGACGGCATGCCCGACCGCAGTGGTCAATTGCCGCAGGCAATTCAGATCGGTCCATCCGCGAGCGGGGTGCGTCCATGACGGGGGGGCGCACTTATCTCGATCACAACGCGACGAGCCCGCTGCGGCCGCAGGCGCACGACGCCATGATCGCCGCCCTCGCGAGAGTCGGCAATCCGTCGTCGGTTCATGCCGAAGGCCGCCGCGC
>JBGSQO010000709.1:0-4944 GCA_041738055.1 Filomicrobium sp. | reverse complement strand
TAGCGGCGACGCTTGGCCGCGCTCTGTGGGCCGGTTCCCGTCTTGGGCGCTGCCGTCTGCGGGGGGGGCGCCGTCACCGGACGCTCCTCCACCTCGACCGACCACGAGGCCGGATCGGTGCCGGCTTCCTCGGCGTCCTGGTTGCCCTCGGTCTCGTAGGGACCCTCCAGCAGCGATACGTCGTCGAACGTCGGTGGCGCAAACGTCAGCCGGACGGCGGTATCGCCGTCTACGAAGCTATCGTCGGATGACGCCGAGCCGGCCACCAGCGACGGGCGCAGATGCTCGACGACGCGCAGGTCCGGGCTTGGTCCGGGCGCGCCATCGACCTCCGGCGCCAGGCTGGCCACGATCAGGCCGGCGCAGGCCAGCGAAGAGAGGGCGATGCCCACGAGTGCAAATCGGTGATTGGCCTTCATGCCATGCTCGCTTCATGCCGAGGCCCAGGTGCCTCGCGCGGAGCATGTCTGATTCGTATGGGAAATTGCGGTCAGAGAGGAGACGATCCAGAGAACGGGCTCGGCTCGAGGAGCGGTCAAAGAGTGAAGTTGGGGGCTGCGCGCCCCCAAACCCCGCGCGGGGGATCACCCCGTTGGCCTTTGCTGGGCGACGCGCGTGCCCCAAACTCCGCGTCATGGTTCCAAGGGCTTAGCCCTTGGTGGGGGGCGAGGGAGCAAGGCCCCGCGTCTTCACTTGGGGCCATGGCTCCGGCCGCAATCTTAGCGCGTATGACCCAACACCCCGCGCAGGCGGAGCTTGTTTGCGCCGTTGAGATCCCGGCTCGGGGTGGAGTCAGGAGAGGGGAGCCTATTTCTTGCCGAGCTGGCCCTCGATGGCTTCGAGGCCCGACTTGAAAATCCCGTCGATCACCCCCTTGGCCTCCTTGGCGGTCTTGCCGTCGGCGGGGTCGAAGGTGGCCGACCAGGAGAAGTTCACCTCGTCCTCGTCGTCATCGTCGGGCGTCAAGGAGAACTGGGCGGTGTAGTTCTTCACCGGCAGCGGGCTTTCGGTGATCTGGTACTTGTAGCCGAAGTCGTTCTTGTCGAGCAGCAGTTCCTTGATCTTAGCGCCATCCTTGAGCGTCAGGGTGCGGAACGCCTTGTCGCCTTCCTTGGATTCGACGCAGCCCGCCAGGGCAGGATGCCACTCGGCAATCGCGCACCAGCCGCCGAACTTGCCCCACAGCGCGGCCTTCTCCTCGGCCATCTTCTTGGGGTCGACGTTGACCTCCAGCTTCTTGCCGACGACGACGGAGCCGGCGAAGGCTGCGGTGGCGCCTAGAGCCGCTGCAACGGCTGCGACGATCAGGATGGTCGAATGCTTCATGGTTATTGGTCCTCCCGAGGTTGGCCCGCCGTCCCGCGGGCGAAGTGTGTGCGGAGACTATCGACGGTTGGTGGCAGCACAAAGCCCTTTCGTCTCTTGCTTCCAGAGATGACCGACGTCCCCAGTGAGGAGTTCCCGAAAAGCTCTTTGCCGAGCCCCAACGCGGATTTGCCCTTGGGCGCGCACTCGCCTATCTATCGACCCGAAGCGCCGAGTTTGGACGATGACGCGTGTGATCTGGAGTAGCGAAATGGCAAAGTGGGCAGCCGGCGTCGTTGGCTTGGCGGCGGTGGCGGGCATCTTCGCCTTGATGACGAGCAGCGAGCAGGCTCCGGCCCAGCAGCGGCCGTCGAAGGTCGTGCCGCAATCGCGCGAGGTGGTGCAGCAGTCGTTCGCGCCGATCGTGCGCAAGGCGGCACCCGCCGTCGTCAATGTCTACGTGTCGAGCCGGGTCCGCACGTTCTCCTCGCCGTTCGCAAGGGACCCGTTCTTCCGCCGCTTTTTCGGGGAAGACGATCAACTGGGCTTGGGCCGGCCCACCGAACGCATGCAATCCTCCCTCGGCTCCGGCGTCATCGTCAGCGCCGATGGCGTCGTCGTCACCAACGCCCACGTCGTGAAGGCGCGCGGCGAAACCGAGATCCGCGTGGCGCTCGCCGACCAGCGCGAACTGGACGCCCACATCGTCAGCATGGACGAGAAGTCCGATATCGCCGTCCTCAAGATCGAGGCCGCGGGCGAGAGCTTCCCGTTCATGGAGTTCGAGGATTCCGACAGCCTCGAGGTCGGCGATCTGGTGCTGGCCATCGGCAACCCGTTCGGCGTCGGCCAGACGGTGACGAGCGGCATCGTCTCGGCCCTCGCCCGCTCGCAGATCAAGTCGGATGCGGTGTTCATCCAGACCGATGCGGCGATCAATCCGGGCAATTCGGGCGGCGCGCTGGTCGATGTCGCCGGCCGCCTCGTCGGCATCAATACGGCGATCTTCTCGCGCTCGGGCGGCTCCCACGGCATCGGGTTCGCGATCCCCTCCAATCTGGTGCGGCTCTACGTCGACAGCGCCCTGTCGGGCCGCAAGGTGGAAAAGCCCTGGCTCGGCGCGCGGCTCGAAACCGTGACGCGGGAGTTGGCCGAGGCGCTCGATCTGGACCGCGTCTCCGGTGTCGTCGTCACGCGCATCTATGACGGCGGGCCGGCCGCCTCCTCCGGTCTGCAGCCGGGCGATGTCATCACGCGGGTCGACAGCTTCGACGTGCTCGACGAGCGGTCCGTCAACTACCGCCTGACGACGAAGGGCGTGGGCAATACCGCCGAGCTTGGCGTGATCCGCAAGGGCACGCCGCAGACCGTGCGCGTCAAGCTGAGCGGTCCGCCGCCGCCGAAGGCGACCGACTTCCGCAACCTGTCGGGCAGCCATCCCCTCGATGGCGCGCGCGTCGCCCATATCCTTCCCGTGATCGCCGAACAGTTGGAACTGGAGAACTATCCGGCCGGCGTCGTGGTCATCACCGTGCAGCGCGGCTCGATCGCGGCACGGCTCGGCTTCCGGCCGGGCGACATCATTTCCAACATCGGGGGGGGCGCCATCGCGACGCTCGCCGATCTCGATACCGCGCTGCGCGATCGCCAGCGGGTGTGGCAGATGACGGTCATCCGGGGCGGCCAGACGCTTGAGCTGCGGGTGCCGGGGTAGGGTGGCTGATCGACCATATTCTGGCGGAAAGACGGCGGAACGGCGTCGCAAAGAAGGCGGATAACCTGCTCATTTTATTCGATTATATGTGGTTTTGAGATGACAGTCCTTCGCCCCGCGTGTATCTCTGGGATCGGGAGGGAGCAACCTGAGGGAAGCTCCAGATGTTTGGACGTCAAGCCGCAAACGAGCGTGCCGGTCACCGGCCGCATGTCGCTGATCAACGGGCTGGTGGACAGCCGCCGCCCATTCCAGAACATGAGCCGATCATTGCCGGGCCGCCGCCGGCGGTGGAGGAGACAGCCGCGTCGGCGCGGTCGCAGTCCGTCATCGGCCGCGACCTGAAGATCCTCGGCGGCGGCCTCAGGCTGATCTCGGAAGGCAACCTCATCGTCGACGGAATCGTCGAGGGCGACGTCCTGGGTGCGCACGTTTCCATCGGTCGGCACGGGCAGGTCAACGGCCTCGTCCACGGCGAGACGGTCTCCATCGAGGGGCAGGTGCGCGGCATGGTGCGCGCCGTCGACGTGACCCTGAAAATGGGCGCCGACGTCGAGGCCGAGGTCCACCACAAGACGCTGAGCCTGGAAATGGGCGCCAACTTCGAGGGCCGCTCGCGCCGCTATTCCGAGCGCCAGGACCTGCTGCCGGATCTCGCCCGCGCCGCCAGCGAAGGACCCGCCGAGAGCGCCGCCGCACCGACCGGACCCCAGCCGCTCGTGCTGAAGGGCTGACGGCCACCGTCGGGCCTGCTCGTTGGCTTTTTGCCTCAGGTCGTTGGCTCCTGGGGCAGCGGCCCAGACTGCTTGTTCTGCGTAAGTCGAGGTGTTTCATGGATGTCGAGATGCGTGCCGACCGGCCGCCGCTGCCCGGTCCGACGACGTTGGTGCTCGGCCCGGAGGTCGAGATCGATGGGGATGTAGTGATCGACGGCGATGTCATGCTGATCGGCCGGATCAGCGGGTCGCTGCGCTGCAAGCGGTTCGTCTTGGATCGCGAGGGCGAGTTGGAAGGCGTGCTGGTGGCCGATCAAGCGGCCATTTGGGGCCGGGTCGATGCGGAGATGTACGTCAGCCTGATCGAGCTCAACGCCGGCTGCTCGGTCGAAGGTGCGGCCTATCACGCGCACCTCATTCTCGATCGGGAGGCGCACTTCGAGGGCAAGTCGCGGCGCTACGCCGATCCGCAGGCCTTGGCGCCTGTCGGCTGAGGGCGGGGCGAGCGGTGGAAGCGGTGCGCGTCGGGATCATGGGGCCGCTTTCCCAAGGGGCGCTCGCAGCGCTATACCTGTGCGATGACCGATCTGTTCCAATCCGCCGGGCTCGGCCGAGATGCGCCCCGTCCGCTCGCCGACCGCCTGCGGCCCCAGAAGCTCGGCGACGTCGTGGGCCAGCCCGATGTGGTCGGCCCCGAGGGCACGCTGACGCGCATGCTGGCCTCGGGACGGCTCTCCAGCATCATCCTATGGGGACCGCCCGGATGCGGCAAGACGACGGTCGCGCGTCTGCTGGCCGATGAGACGAAGCTCGACTTCGAGCAGATTTCCGCGATCTTCTCGGGCGTTGCCGACCTGCGCAAGGTGTTCGACAAGGCCAAGGCGCGCCGCCAGACGGGGCGGGGCACGCTGCTGTTCGTCGACGAGATCCACCGCTTCAACCGGGCGCAGCAGGACAGCTTCCTCCCGCACATGGAGGACGGCACGATCACGCTGATCGGGGCGACAACCGAGAACCCGTCGTTCGAGTTGAACGCCGCCGTACTGTCGCGAGCAGTGGTGCTGGTGTTCAAGCGGCTCGACGAGGCAGCACTCGAGGACCTGCTCGCCCGCGCGGAAGCCGAGGAGGGGCGCGCCCTGCCGCTCGGCGAGGACGCCCGCGCCGCCCTGATCGCCATGGCCGATGGCGACGGGCGGACGATCATCAACC
>JBGSQO010000703.1:0-2955 GCA_041738055.1 Filomicrobium sp. | reverse complement strand
GCCACGGTGGCTCGGCTCGCCGAGTTCGGTGTGCGCGTCCACTGCCTGGCGCTGGGCGGGGTCGACCTCACCAGCTCGACCGGCAAGCTGACGATGCAGGTGATCAACGCCGTGGCCGAGTTCGAGCGCGACCTCCTGATCGAGCGCACCCAGGCCGGGCTACGGCGGGCGAAGGCGGAAGGCAAACGGCTCGGCCGACCGGCGACCCTGACAGCGGAGCAGCGAGCCGAAGTCGTCCGCAGGTTAGGGGAGGGGGCGGCCGTCTCCGCCCTGGCGCGGGAGTTCAAGACCAGCCGACAGACGATCCTCCGCGTGAGAGACGCAACGGCGGCTTGATGCACGTCGCGTCGGGGCTCGCGCGACAAAGCTGCGTCGCAGATCTTGGCACTTTCACGACGAGTTTCTCGACACGATTCTCAAAGCATCGCCCAGGTTTATCCGTGATCAAGTCCGCCGAGCGCCTTGGCCAACCTCGGATCGTTGACCCACAGCAGCACCAGCACACCTCCTCCAATCACAAGAGCGCTCTCGAAGATCTGGAAGCCAGCCAAGCGGTCCCGGCCGAGCCATGCGTCCGCGCGGACCAGGCGACCTCGGGGGGAGGGTTGTCCGCCATGGAGCGCGGCGAAGGCGACACTCTCGTGATGAAGTCGAGGGGGTAGCCTGATCTGAGCGTCCAAAAGCTTTTGGTTCTGCCGCGACCAGCCATACGTGCCCTGACTTGAGTAGTACGCTACGGCCGACAGGAAGCGACCTCGCTCGACCAGCCGGATGGCCGTGGCCGTGAGACTCGTGTCGAAAGAGCGTGCGAGCTCCCGAACAGCCGCAAGGTCAGCCGCACGGATGGCCGCTGCCGCCGGATTGAAAAGGAAAGAGGGCATGAGGAGGTCGGCGGCGTAAGCGTCGGCGGCGCGCTCGGGATCGGATGATCTCTTGGTCCAGGTCGACGCCTCGTCGCCGCGGCAGAACAGCTGTTGTCCGCGGTGAAGCTGCCAATGCCCGAGCTCATGGGCGAGGGAGTAGCGGCGTCGCTCCGGGGGGCTGCATTCGTTGATCGTTATCACGGCCCGGTCATCCCGGCCTTGGATGTGCGCCTCAGCTCCTTCGAGCGGTCGATAGACGATCTGCGCGCCGCAGAGCCATGCCACTACGTGAAGGTCGATCTCGCGGGGTTTGGTCACGCCCAGACGGCGCAGGATCCGCTCGGGATGACCGAGGGTCCGGCCGCCAGTCACGTCAGGTTGCCGTCCTCGTCGATGACGCCGAGCGCGAGCCACGCATCCATCTGCGCACTAAGGTCGCTGTCAGTCAGCTCACGACCTTCGCGCGCCGCTAGGGTCACCGCGCCAGAATTCGCGACCTTCGCCCAAAGCGCCCGCTTGTCTGCGATCGACATCGGCCGGAGAGCCTTCTGCGGCATCCGGCGTGCATTCTGCGCCTCACGGGCCAGCTCGGCCGCGCGTCGCTTTCCGTGCCGGGTCAAGGCATCGTCGATCACCGCACGGACACGCGCCGCGACGGCCGTCGGATCGCCGCCCTCCTCCTCGACGGCACGGCGGTGCTCCTCGGGCGATGCCGACAGCAGCTCTTCGACGGCCTCGTCGGCGAGGCGGCGAAGCAACGTCGTATCGGCTGCATGGGGGTCTCTGGTCATCGGTCATTCTTCCAGCCCTGGCGTTCGATCCACCGACTGAGACGTTTGCGCCCTGCCTCGAGGTCCTTGTGAGAGATGCCGAGGGACTCACCGACCTCCGGCAGGCTCATCTCCTCCTCGTACGCCATCAACACGGCGTTCACGGCCTCATCGTCGGCGAACGCTGCTCGCAAAGCGGCCACCTTGAACGCCGCTTGACCACCTTGCTCCGTAGCAAGCGCTTCGGCCTCCGGGGTCGGTCGATCGCATTCAAGATCTCCCACGGCCTCGACTGAGACCAACTGCACCCGCGTCTCCTGCGCATGTGAAGCGATGCTTCTCATCACCATAACAAACACTGCAACGACCTTCTCCGACCGAGGGATCCTTCGCCTGCCCTCGAGAAGAGCCACCAGCGCCTCGTTGATCAGGTCGGAAGGCTCATCGAAGAAGGGCGAAACGGCAACGAGACGACCGGCGGCTCGTCCGATGAGGAGATGGGCCTCCTCGTCGAGGCCGTAGATGGAATCCTGAACCTCGTCGACCGACAGCACATCCCGGTCCGGCGATCTCACCATGGCCCCCGCCTGCGCCCTCTTCATTGGAGATACCGTCGAGGCTGGCCGATCCGGACACAACATAATTCAGCGCGCCTTGTCCGGATAGCGAGCCTCGCCGGCATTAGCCGTGAGGGGCCCTTGGCGGATCGTCCGTCGTCGGGCCGGTCTCCGGAGTGGTAAGATGTCTTTCGCTAGCACCTTGAAGGCGCCGCGGGCGCCGATCGGGACGACGGCTCGGACGGGAGAGACCTGTCCTGAGAGCGGCGTGTGGCAGGTCGTGGGCACGCCCTCGACGACCGCGCCGATCGCCAAGGGCAACCGCATGCCGCCGTACAACGGGCAGGCGGTGACCTGGCGGCTGACGCAATACGCCTGAGGCACGGGCCGCCGGCATGGCGGCCCGTGCTCCCCTTTCGCTTAGGGATGGATCAGAGGCGTCATGACCTGCCGGCCGATAGGGTGAGGGACCACAACCACCGACACTCCGAGCGGCGCGGCGGGGCGTCAGGTCAGCTCGAATAGAGCTGCGGACGGTAGCGCTATGGTCGGCACCAGCAACGCGCGGTCGAGGAACAGGTTACGGAGCTCACAGCTCGTCTCCGGAATGAGTAGGCACCCGTGGCACGCGGCGCCGTGCGTCGCTCGATCGCCGCTCTGGTCGTCGGGCTCGTGATCGGCGCAGACCGGGTCGTTCGAGCAGATCAGCAGGCGCTCGAGCGCCTTGCGAAGGATCGACGCGAAGCGGGGCGCTGTGGCGACGAG
>JBGSQO010000688.1:0-8065 GCA_041738055.1 Filomicrobium sp. | reverse complement strand
GCGGGTGGCATCGCGCGCGGCACGGCGGATGGCGCTGCGGGCGCGACCGGTGACGGCAAAGCCCTCCCAGGCGGCCGGCGGCGTGTGCGCCTTGGAGGTGACGATCTGCACCTCGTCGCCGTTCCGGAGCTTGGTATCGATGGGCATGTGGCGACCGTTGATGAAGGCGCCGACGGCGGCATTGCCGATTCCCGTATGCACGGCATAGGCGAAATCGAGCGGGGTCGCGCCTCTCGGCAGCGCGATCAGCTTACCCTTGGGCGTGAAGCAGAACACCTGATCCTGGAACAGCTCGAGCTTCGTGTGCTCCAGGAACTCCTCCGAGTTGGCGCCCTCCAAGAGCGTCTCGACCAACCGGCGCAGCCACGCATAGGGGCCTGTCTCGGGGTCACTGAAGGGGCCGCTCGCGCTGCTGCTGCTGGTGCCCGTGCCTGCACCCTTGCCGTTGCCGCTTGCGCCATCCTTGTACAGGGCATGGGCGGCAACCCCCAGCTCCGCGACCTCGTGCATCTGGCGGGTGCGGATCTGCAGCTCGACGCGTTGATGGCGGGGACCGACGACCGTCGTATGGATCGACTGATAGCCGTTCTGCTTGGGCGTCGAGACGTAATCCTTGAAGCGGCCGGGAACCGTGCGCCAGGAGGTATGGACCACACCCAGCGCGCGATAGCAGTCGGAGACGTCGGACACGATGATGCGGAAGGCGTAGATGTCCGACAATTGCTCCAGGCTGATCTGCTTCCTCTCCATCTTCCGCCAGATCGAGTAGGGCCGCTTCTCGCGCCCATAGACCTTGGCTTCGACACCGACGCCGGCCAGCTTGACCTCGAGCGCGAGGCGGATGTCCTCGACGATCCCCTCGTTGCGGGTGCGGATCTCGCCGAGCTTGCGGGTCAGCGTGTCGTAGGCCTCCCGGTGCATCCACTGGAAGGCGAGATCCTCGAGTTCCTCGCGCATGGCCTGCATGCCCATGCGGCCGGCCAGGGGAGCGTAGACCTCGAGCGTCTCGCTGGAGGAGCGCTCGCGGCTTGCCGGCCGCATATGCTCCATGGTGCGCATGTTATGCAGGCGGTCGGCGAGCTTGACCAGCAGCACGCGGATGTCGCTCGAAATGGCGATCAGCAGCTTGCGGAAGTTCTCCGCCTGCTCGGCCTTCTTGGAGACGAGATCGAGCCGCTTGATCTTGGTCAGGCCATCGACCAGCGCGCCGATTTCCGGGCCGAACAGCTGATCGATCTCGGTGCGGGTGGCGTCAGTATCCTCGATCACGTCATGGAGAAGCGCGGTGGCTATCGTCGCATCGTCGAGCTTCAGGTCGGTGAGGATCGCGGCAACCTCGAGGGGATGGGAGAAATACGGATCTCCCGAGGCCCGCGTTTGATGGCCGTGCGCCTTCATGGCGTAGACATAGGCGCGGTTCAGCAGCGCCTCGTCGGCGCTCTTGTCATAACTCAGCACGCGCTCCACCAGCTCGTACTGGCGCATCATGTTGGGTTCGCCCTCGATCTTAATCGGTCCGGCCGGACGCTCCGGCCCCGCGAGAGCTTAGATGTGTCGGGAGAACCGCTCAACCAAGCTCTATTTCATTCTGCCAGACCCTGGTCCCGGCGGAGCGGTCAGGTTGTCGCGGTTGGTCGAGAACACGAAGGGGCGCGCCCCTGACGGACGCGCCCCGAGACTTGACAAAACCCTTGCGGCAAACATGCCGCTTACGTGCACCGACCCCACCGAAGCGCCGTGGCCGGCCAAGCCCGGTGTCAGCGACCGCGCTCACGCGGGCTGTTGCCGCCCGTCGAGGATGGCTCCACCGGGGTCATGGTCTCCAGACCGCGCAGAAGCTGCTCCTCGGTCAGAACGTCGACGACATTGTCTGAGGCGAAGTCGTCGCGACCGAGCATGGGCGCGCGGCGCTCCACGGCAAGTGTCGGAGCAGCGCCCGCCTCCGGCTCGTCGACCTCGACGTTCTTCTGCAGACCGTGAATGAGCCCTTCACGCATGTCTTCTGCCGGAATGGTCTTCTCCGCGATCTCGCGCAGCGCGATGACCGGGTTCTTGTCATTGTCGGGATCAATCGTGACCGCGCTGCCGCTGGAGATGCTGCGCGCCCGGTGCGCCGCCAGGAGCACGAGCTCGAAGCGGTTCGGGATTTCGATCACGCAATCCTCGACAGTGACTCGTGCCATGGCTGCAACCTCTCGACGTGTTGATCCGGGGCGGAAACAGAAAATGCGCGCGGCCACATGAGTGGCCAGCGCGCGCTTCTTCCCATTCATACGATCGCACGTTCGCGTGACGCCGGCAAGCCTGACAGACTGCGCTGCGAACGCACTCGATGGCGAAGCGGGGTAGGTTCCGTCGGGGAGCGAGGCGCGACAGTGACCGAACTGTGCTAACCTACGGACCGATACGGGCATATTTTCCCCTCACGGACATAACAGATCCGTCACATTAGGGTTCAAAAATTCCTTTTACCCAAGCCCGTCCCCTGCTAACAAAGTGAACGTTCGCTTTGCGCTGCGTCGTACTTGAACACCGCTCATTGTGACAACCTGTCGCAAGCGCCGACGTAGCCGGAGCTGACCTAATGCCGTATGAACCGCGCTCGTTTATCTGCCTTCTGGAATGCCACATTCCACACAACAGGCGGTAAATGGGTGCAAGCCGCTCCGGGTTTCGCGATCACGAATAGACTCCATCTCCTCGCAGCCGATGCATTTCGGCTCGACAGTCGGAGGATTGTGACGTAGGAATTCGGCAGTGCTTGTTGCAAGGGCTGCTGAATTGTCGGTCGATTGCCGATAATCAGCAATATTTGTCGAACGAGGTCCGCATTCGAGAACGGACCATGTGAAGGATTGACGATGTTCTTTTACCCGCACGAGCGAATCGCCCTCTTCATCGACGGCGCGAATCTGTACGCGACATCAAAAGCTCTCGGGTTCGACATCGACTACAAGCGTTTGCTCGGGCTATTTCGGCAGAAGGGGCACTTGATACGTGCCCTCTATTACACAGCCCTGGCCGAGGAACAGGAATACTCGTCCATCCGCCCGTTGATCGATTGGCTCGATTACAACGGCTATATGATGGTGACGAAGCCGACGAAGGAGTTCACCGACTCCACCGGCCGCCGAAAAATTAAAGGCAACATGGACATCGAACTGGCGGTCGATGCCATGCGGCTGGCCGAAAAGCTCGATCATATCGTCCTGTTCTCTGGAGACGGTGATTTCAGGTCGCTGGTCGCCGCAATCCAGCAGATGGGGCGCCGCGTGTCCGTCGTGTCGACGCTCCATACGCAGCCGCCGATGGTAGCCGACGAATTGCGCCGGCAATCGGATCAGTTCATCGATCTGGCCGATCTCGAGACGATGATTTGCCGCGATCCCAATGCGCGCACAGGTTCGTCTCGCGAGCGCTATGCTGCGACCCGCACCCCCGTCGGCGCCGGCCAGCGCGCCCTCAACGAACCCGTTCCGTTCGACGACAACGACGATATGCCGGACGAGGAAGTCTGAGCCGTCGCGCGGAACTGGCCATTCGGGTCGTGAAGATGGCTGGTTCAATCGAATTGTGTTGTGCGACGCGACTCCGGCTTGTCCCGGTTGGAACGCTACTCGGCTCAGGCGGATGCGCAGGGTGCAGGAATGAGCGCAGACCGGACCACCGAGTTGCCACCTGTCGACCCGCCGAATGACTGCCCACTCTGCCCCAGACTCACTGCTTACCGTGCCGAGAATGCAACGGCTGAACCATCCTGGTTCAACGGTGCCGTGCCCTCCTTCGGTCCAGCGTCCGCGCGCCTGCTCATTGTTGGACTGGCTCCGGGTCGCATGGGCGCCAATCGAACCGGCCGGCCATTCACGGGCGATTATGCCGGCGATTTGCTTTATTCAACTCTTCTGAAATTCGGATTTGCGCGCGGGACATATCGCGCCGATCCCGCCGACGGATTGGAACTCGTCGAGTGCATGATTTCCAATGCCGTGCGCTGTGCCCCGCCCGAAAACAAGCCCACTCCAGCAGAGATTGCGACCTGCCGGCCGTTTCTGGCGGCGAGACTTGCGAGCCTTCCCCGTCTCGAAGCCATCCTTGCGCTCGGCCGGGTGGCGCATGACCAGGTGCTGGCCGCTCGCGACCTCCGCAAAGCAGCTTTTCCTTTTGCCCATGGCGCCCGCCATGCCATTCCCAATTCACCAGCACTCTACGACAGTTTCCACTGCTCGCGGTACAATACGAATACCGGCCGGCTCACCACGGACATGTTTCATTCCGTCTTTGCCGCAATCAGGCGGGATCTCGGCTGAAGTCGGTTTCCAAAAGCCGCTGCAGAACGGCTGCCGCATGACCGGCGGGATCGGGCACCGGGTAGAGCACGTCCGCGATAACCCCCTCCGTGACGAGCAGCGTCAATCGCGACAGAAAGATGCGCTCCCCGGCCGCAAAGCGCGGCAATCTGATCGCATCGGCAAATGCAAAACCCGAGTCGCTGAGCAGCGGATAAGGCAAGACCGCGCGCGCGACGAACTCCTGCTGCCACGCCGTATCCTGGCCGCTGAGGCCATAGACCGACCAGCCGCTCTGCACGAACTCCGGGTGGAGATCGCGAAACCCATGCGCTTGCGGGGTGGACCCATGGGCGCCGGGAATGTCGTCCCAGCCGGGCGGATCGGGCACGCCGGGCCGCCCGGTATAAGGATAGACGAACACCACCGCCCGGCCCGGCAAGCGCGCCAGCGAAACGGCCTCGCCATTCGTCGCTGGAAGGTCGATTTCGGGCAATCGCAGGCCGGGTGATGGGAACTGGGTCACGACGCGTCCTTATCTCCCAACAACGTTCGCTTCGCGAAACAGGGCTGCTCGCCCTGCACCCCGGCCTCGTGCTGTGCACGCCTTCGGCATGACGGACACCCCTGACAACCCCGTCTTTTGCGACTTGGAGTCATAATGAGGGTGGGTCGAGGCGCAGCCCAGTTGCGATGCAACCGCTTGTCACCCCTTGTCCCGCATCAGGCGTGCCTTCTGCCGGTTCCAGTCGCGCTTGGCGGCATCCTCGCGCTTGTCGTGCAACTTCTTGCCCTGCGCCAGCGCCAGCTTGAGCTTGGCGATCCCGCGGTCGTTGAAATAGATCTGCAAGGGCACGATGGTCATGCCCTGCCGCTGTGTGGCGACCCACAGCTTGTGGATCTCCTTCTTGCGCAGGAGCAGTTGGCGCTTGCGCTTCGGCGCATGCTGGAAAAACGGACCCGCCTGAGGATATTCCGGAATGGTCGCGTTGATCAGCCAGAGGCCGCCATCCTCGACCGAGGCATAGCTTTCGCCGATGGTGGCGTGCCCCTTGCGCAGGGATTTCACCTCGGTGCCGGTCAGCACCATGCCCGCCTCGTAGATGTCGCCGACGGCGAATTCAAATCGGGCTTTCCGGTTTTCCGCAACGGACTTGTAGCCGGCGGGCTTTTTCTCAGCCATCGCAGGCCTCCTGGTCGGACGTCTCTCTCACCTGAGCGGCAAATCGGCAGCCGTCGGGGCTCTCGACACCGCGCGTCTCAAGCCGTCAGCAGCCCGGCCTTCGCCATAGCCGCCTCGACTGCCGCCTTGGTCGTCTCCTTGAGACCGACGAGCGGCAAGCGCACGCTGTCCTCGATCAAGCCGAGGCGCTTCAGCGCATATTTGGTGGGCGTCGGGTTGGTTTCAATGAACAGGGCTTCGTGCAGCGGCATCAGGCGGTCCTGGATCACCAGCGCCTTGGCGTAATCGCCCGCCAGACACGCGTTCTGGAACTCGGCACACAGCTTGGGCGCCACGTTGGACGTCACCGAGATGCAGCCATGTCCGCCGTGCGCCATGAAGCCCAGCGCGGTGGCGTCCTCGCCCGACAGCTGGATGAAGTCGGCACCCATTGCGGCGCGCTGCTGGGAGACGCGGGCGAGATTCGCAGTGGCATCCTTGACGCCGACGATGTTGGGGAGCTTCGCAAGCCGCGCCATGGTCTCGGTCGACATATCCACGACCGACCGGCCGGGTATGTTGTAGATGATGAGCGGCAGGGCGACGGCCTCGCTGATCGCCTTGTAATGGGCGTAGAGGCCATCCTGCGTCGGCTTGTTGTAGTAGGGCGTGACGACCAGGATGCCATCGGCGCCGGCCGACTTGGCGTGGGCGGCAAAGTCGATCGCCTCGGCGGTCGAGTTGGACCCCGCGCCTGCAATGACCGGAACGCGCCGAGCCGCCGTCGCGATGACGATCTCGACGACGCGCTTGTGCTCCTCGTGGGTCAGCGTCGGGCTTTCGCCGGTGGTGCCGACCGGAACGAGCCCATGCGTGCCTTCCCCGATCTGCCACTCGACGAGGCGGCGCAGCGCGCTCTCGTCGACGGCGCCATCCTTGAAGGGCGTGACAAGTGCGGTGAAAGAGCCCTTGAACATTCTGTCTCGTCCCTGCTTTGGCGGCTTTTCGCTGGATCGGCCCGGCTGGCTTCAGTTGAACGCACCGGACGGCCTTGATAGGGTCCGCCCGCCGGGGCAGACCAGCCTTGTGAGGATCAACCGGTCGACTTGAGGCGCCGACATTATGCGTTCGTACCCGAGCCCGCAAGGCGCCTGCCCGGCGATCCCCATCCGATGAGATGCCCCGGCCGCGACGGCAGGCCAGCGCGTCACACAACCCATGAAGCCCAGGAGTCCGACGATGGCCGTTCTGCCGATCCCATCTTCCGCCGCCGGACGCGTGGCCGCCGCAGCGCTGGCTGCACTCCTATTGTCATCCGCCTCGCCCCGCGCGCAACCACCCCTGCCGCACGCCGCGCCACAGTCTGAGCCGACCCCTGGCAGCTCAGCGGCCCAGCCCTCCCTCGTCCGCATTCCCAATGCCGTCTCCCCAGAGGAGATCGCCTATAACGAACGCCTCGATGCGGCCATCGCCCCCCTTTTGAAGACGCAGGTCAGCGACGACGACGCGGCCCGACTGAAACAGGCCTTCAAGGCCGCCGAGACCGGCAAGATCGACGAGGCCCGCGAGCTGGCCGCCGCTCTCGCCCATCCCGCAGCCCAGAAGCTCGCCTATTGGCAGTTGTTGCGCACAGGCCTCGGCTCGATCCGCGAGTTCCGCACGTTTCTCAGCCAGAACCCCGACT
This sequence comes from Filomicrobium sp., assembly GCA_041738055.1. Taxonomy (GTDB): domain Bacteria; phylum Pseudomonadota; class Alphaproteobacteria; order Rhizobiales; family Hyphomicrobiaceae; genus Filomicrobium. Next base: position 933 of record JBGSQO010000688.1, on the reverse strand, counting down.
GGCCGAACGCCTGGCTGATCACCGAGAACCTCGAGGCCGCCCTGATGAAGGAGGCGAGCCCCGCCGAGATCGAGGCGCACTTCGCCAGCGCCAAGCCGGAGACGGCTGTCGGCCATATCGCTGTCGTCAAAGCCCATCTCGCCGCCGGCCGCACTGAAAAGGCTCGCGCGCTTGCCGCCGAGACGTGGCGCAACGGCGACATCCCCGGCCGCCACGAGGACGCGATCTTGACCGTCGTCGCCCCGCTGCTGACGCCCGAAGATCACAAGTGGCGACTCGACCGGCTGATCACCGACGAAAAGCGCTGGACCGCCGACCGCAACGGGCGCGCCGAAGTCGTCCGCCGACAAATGACCCGCGTCTCCGACCTCGAGCGCAAGAAGGGGGAGGCACGGCTCGCTGTCTTCCTGCGCGCCAAGAACGCCAAGGCGCTGCTCGACGGTCTGCCCGCGGGAGCCCACACCGACTGGGCTGTCGTGTTCCATCGCATCGCCCACCTGCGCCGCTCGGGCAAGAAGACGGAAGCCGCCAAGTTGCTGCTGTCGGCGCCGACCGACACCAAGTCGATCGTCAATCCGGATGCCTGGTGGGAGGAGCGCGAGGTCAACGCCTATGACGCGCTGGCCGACAACAATCCGGCTCTCGCCTACAAACTGGTCGCGGAGGCCGGCACGCTCGGCGTGAACGCGCTGAAGGACCAGTCCTTCATGGCCGGCTGGCTGGCGTTGCGCTACCTCGATAAGCCCAAGGTCGCGCTCGGCCATTTGCAGGTGATGGACAAGGCCGCCGACGGCCCCTTGAGCCGCGCCAAGGCGGCCTATTGGCTCGGCCGCGCGCACGAAACGCTTGGCGACAAGGCCGCCGCCACAGCCGCCTACAAGAAGGCCGCGCACGAGGCCGATACCTTCCACGGACAGCTCGCCCGCCAGAAGC
>JBGSQO010000678.1:0-6620 GCA_041738055.1 Filomicrobium sp. | reverse complement strand
GGCCAAGGTTGCCGAGGCCAAGACCGCCGCCAAGACGACGGTCGCCAAGGCCACTTCGGCCGCAGCTGCCGCACCCAAGCCCTGAGCGGGCTCGGTCGTCCGTGCGTCACGCCATGACAGGCCCATCGGGGAGAACTGCTGAGCGGTTCTCCCCGCTGCCATGCGCGCTGACCGCCACCCGCCGACAAGACGGCGACGTTGCAGCGCACCTGCAAACCAGCGCTTGTGCGCTGCGAAATGGCCACACTTTGGCCAGTGGGCCTTGCGAGCATCAACGCGTTGTGGTCCAAAGCTGAAAATCAATTGGTTTTACATGGAGAGCGCCGTGGACACCGCACGCGCAACGACCGCTCTGATCGTGACGATCGCCCTTCTCGCCGCGGGCTTGTCCGGCTGTGCGAACAACACTGGCAATGGGCCGCACGCGCAGGCGCTGCCGCCGGGGTCGTCGTGCGGGTCGATCCGCGCCGAGTTGCGGACGCTCGATGGCCGGGGCGTCCCCTCCAAGGTCGAGGCGCTCAGCGCCGGCCGCAAGATGTCCGAAGGCGACCGCGCCCTGGCTAATCGCTATAACGAGTTGCTGAACCAGTACCTCGGCGCCCGCTGCCACGCGTGAGCGCGGCACTGGGGCCTGTTGCGTGACGCATCGCCGAAAAGCCACAGCCCAGGGTCGTCGCCGGGGTCAGATAATTGACCCGAGCATTCTTGCGCTGGGCAAGCGACGTGAAGGGGCCAGCATGGACCAGAAGACGCAGCAACTCGTGGTGTTCGTGCTGATCGGCCTCGTGGCCGGCTGGCTCGCCTCGGTTATCGTCGGCGGCGGTGGTCTGGTGCAGTACATCGTGACCGGCGTGATCGGCGCTTTCGTCGGTGGCTATCTGCTCGAGGCCCTAAACATTCGCCTCGGCATCGGTAACGCGCTCGCCCGCCAGATCGTCACCGCCACCATCGGCGCCATCATCGTCGTGCTCATCGCTCGGATCATCCGCTGAGGCGATCGTCGGACCAATCGGGGGAGTAGGGGAACATCATGGATCAGATCAGCGTCTATCTGCAGAATCCGTGGGTCATCATGGCCCTGAACGGCCTCGTCGCGGGCTGGCTCGCCGGCATGCTGCTCGGCGGCGGCGGTCTCATCCGCAACCTGGTCGTCGGCATCATCGGTGCCTTCCTCGGAGGCGCCCTGGTGCAGATGGGGCTGCTCGCCCTGCCGCCTGCGGTGACCGACATCACCAGCGCGGTCCCCTTTGGCACTCAGATCCTGATCTCGACCATCGGCGCCGTCATCGTCGTCATCATCGCCCGGATCATCGCGCGCTGAAGCGCCATGCGGCGGGTGCAGAACAGCCGTGACGGATGGCGGACTTGATCGCGGCGCGGCTTTGGTCCCGTATAGGGGTCTGGCCGCCGCCGCACAGGAATCGCCATGGTCACCGTCATCGATACCACCGCAGGCCCCGATAAGCCCCGCCATCCCGAGAAGGCGCGCCGTCAGGACACCCCCGTTCTCGCCAAGCCCGAGTGGATCAGGGTACGGGCCCCCGGCTCGCCGGGGTACGCCGAGACGCGCGAAATCGTCAAGTCGCGCGGGCTGCATACGGTGTGCGAGGAGGCCGGCTGCCCGAATATCGGGGAGTGCTGGCAGAAGAAGCACGCGACCATGATGATCATGGGCGATACCTGCACGCGGGCCTGCGCCTTCTGCAACGTCAAGACGGGTTTGCCGGCCCCCCTCGATGCAGCCGAGCCGGCCCGCGTCGGTGATGCCGTCGCCCAACTCGGTCTCGCGCATGTCGTCATCACTTCGGTCGATCGCGATGATCTGGCCGACGGCGGCGCCCGCCACTTCGCCGATGTGATCGCTGCCATCCGCCTAGCCGCCCCCAAGACGACCATCGAGATCCTGACCCCGGATTTCCTGCGCAAGGACGGCGCACTGGAGGTCGTGGTGGCCGCCAAACCCGATGTTTTCAACCACAACCTGGAAACTGTCCCGGGGCTCTACCTCAAGATTCGGCCCGGCGCGCGCTACTTCCATTCGCTGCGCTTGCTGCAGCGGGTGAAGGAACTCGATCCCACGATGTTCACAAAGTCGGGCATCATGGTCGGCCTGGGCGAGGAGCGCGAGGCGGTCCTGCAGCTCATGGACGACCTGCGCACGGCCGGCGTCGATTTCCTGACCATCGGCCAGTATCTGCAACCGACGCGCAAGCACGCCGAGGTCAAGAGTTTCGTCACACCCGACGAATTCAAGGCATACGAGCGGATCGCGCTGGCCAAGGGCTTCCTGCTGGTGGCCTCCAGTCCTTTAACCCGGTCCAGCTACCATGCGGGCGAAGATTTCGAGCGGCTGCGGGCCGCGCGTCGGGCGAGCCAGCCGGGTTGAAATCTCGACGCGTCCAGCTTCGCGGCGCGTAAAAATCGTGGCAGACTTCCGACCGCGACAATCGGGCGCCTCGCGGGAATGCGGCCGGTGTTCTCAACTGACACGTGACAGAGGTGCATCAGCCCGACCGGAGCCGACGCCAGACATCATGCCCAGCTTTACGACACGCCGCGCGCTCGCCTACAGCCCGACCCAGATGTTCGACGTCGTCGCCGATGTCGAGCGCTATCCGGAATTCTTGCCGCTGTGCGAGAGCCTCGTCGTCACCGATCGCAAAGTGTTGGCCGACCGCACGGTGCTGACCGCGCGCATGGGCATCGGCTACAAGGCGATCCGCGAGCATTTCACGACGCGCGTGACGCTGGTTCCGGCCGAGAGCCGCATCGTCGTCGAGTATGTCGACGGGCCGTTCCGGCATCTAGAGAACCGCTGGCGTTTTCTCGCCCACCCGCGCGGCTCGGAGATCGACTTCTACATCACCTACGAGTTCCGATCGGTCATGCTGGGCCTGCTGATGGGGGCCATGTTCGACAAGGCCTTCCGCAAGTTCGCCGATGCGTTCGAGGCCCGCGCCCGCGCCATCTACGGCCGCGAGCCGGGACAGGGGCTGGCGACCGCCCAAGTGTGAAGACGAAGGGGCTCATTTGCTGGCCAACACTGGGCAAGCCCGTGTTGGATGCCCCCTCGACACCCACCAACGACTAAGCCCTTGGAACCATGACTGGGAGTTCAGGGCACGCCCGTCGCCCACGAGCATTAAACGGGGTGATCCCCCGCGCGGGGTCCGGGGGCGCGCAGCCCCCGCCTTCACTCGAAGCCGGCGCCATCCCTCAGGCCGCTTGCTTGGTCTCGTCGCGGGCAGCCTGTCCCTCGGACGGCTCGTCGATGATGACGGAGGCCGTGCTGGCCCAGCCGTAGGCGAGCATGGTCATCAGCGCACTGGCGGCGAAGAAGTAGACGCCGGGCTGCACCTCGGCTTCCGTATAGCCCGACGAGTTGACGTAGAAGATCATCAAGGCCAGCACCATGACGTCGGTCATCGAGTAGCGGCCGAGCCATTCCATGGTCGAGACCGAGCGCTCGCGGAACTCCGGCGACAGATCGGGCGAGGTCAGCAGCGTCAGCAGGTAGAGCAATTTCAACGCGGGAAACAGGATCGAGAACGAGAACAGTACCCCGCACAGGAAGTGCTCGCCGTTCTGATAGAGGGCCAGCGTGATGCTCGCGATCGAGTGCTCGGCCGTCCACACATAGACCGTCGTGAAGCGGATGACCGGCAGCAACAGGCCCAGCGCGAGACAGACGGCCGCCACCAGCACGAGCAGGGTCAGCACGAAATTGCGGAACGGCCGATGCGGTCGTGCCCAGCGCGCATCCATGCTGTGGCTCGTCGGGGCTCGTGTGGGAGCGGTGGTCTCCGGCCCGGCCACGCTCACGGGAAGCCGGACCAGCGCGCGGCTGGCCCCAGTTGGCGGACTGTCCGGCGGTACGGCTGGTGTCGGGACGACTGGCCGGTGCCGGGCAGGCTGCTTGGCGGCATCGGGCAGATAGGCGTAGGCCAGGATCATCAGCACGATGGCGGCAGTGAAATAGTAGACGCCGTGGAGGCTGGTGGCGTCATAGATGCCCTGGCTCTTGATGAAGAAGATCATCAAGGCGAGCACCAGCACGTCGTGCATCGACCATTTGCCGAGCCACTCGATGGCTCTGAGGCGCCAGTGCTGGCGGCGGATCTCATCGGCCGGCAGAGTGGCGACCATCAGCAGATACAAGAGCTTGATGATCGGGAAGGCGATCGAGAACACCAGCACGATGAGACCGAGGAACCATTGCCCATCGGCCAGCAACTGCTCGACGGCCGAAAGTAGCGAATGCTCCGTCGACCAGAACATGAAGCTCGTCAGCTTGATCGCCGGCAGGGTGATGCCGAGGATCAGGCACACGCTGGCCCCGATGATGAACAGGCTCAACAGAAACCTGCGCGCTCCAAGCCACATGCCGTCCCAGGTCTCCCCGCCGCGCCGATGGTCATCCCGTCGTCATACTGCATGAGGACGGCTCAGGCGAGTAGAGCAGGTTCGCGTCAACACTGCGGAAAAAACAGCAAGGGAGCGAGGCCATTCGGCTGCTCGCTCCCCCGCTTGGTGGAAATTCAGTTGCCTCGGATCACGCCGTCATGCGCGACTTGTCGAAGGGGACGCCCTTGGCTTCGAGCACCTTCATGAGCGACCCGTCCTGGTACATCTCGCGGACGATGTCGCAGCCGCCCTGGAACTCGCCCTTGACGTAGAGCTGCGGGATGGTCGGCCAGTTGGAGAAGGTCTTGATGCCATCGCGGACGGCCATGTCCTCGAGCACGTTGACGTCCTTGTACTGGACGCCGAGGTAGCCGAGCAACTGGGCCACCTGGCTGGAGAAGCCGCACTGCGGGAACTGCTTGGTCCCCTTCATGAACAGCACGACGTCGTTATTGGCGATCTGCTTGCGGATCCAGTCGTGGACCTCTTGGTTGCTCATCTCGATTTCCTCTCCAGGTACGTGCTGCGGGTCAAGGCCGCGAACGCGGTCGAGCCCAAAGGTGGGGCTGTCTTTGCGCCGTGTCAATCGGTGGGCACGACCGTTGTGAGGGCAAGCGCATGCAGAACGCCGCCCATGTTGCCCTTCAAGGCGTCGTAGACCATCTGGTGCTGCTGGACCCGGCTCTTGCCCTTGAAGGCGGCGGTGGCGACAGTTGCGGCATAATGGTCGCCGTCTCCGGCCAAGTCGCGGATTTCGACCTGGGCGTCGGGAAACGCCGCCTTGATCATGCGTTCGATTTCGCTCGATTCCATGGGCATTGAGGTCAGGGCTCCCGGTGTTTGAAGTTGCCGACCGAAGATGGCGAGCGTGCCGCTCGAAGGCAAGCCCGCTGATCCATGAGTGGGCGCGGGCTGCACTCAGACCTGAAGCGTTATGGGCGCGCGTTGCACGTCGTCCGAGGACGGGTCCGGACGGCCCTCGCGACGCGCGGCCCGGCGCGCGAGTGCGACCTTGCGGATTTGCTCGGCGATGGCCGGGTGAGTGTGGGAAATGCGGATGTAGTCCTCGCGGTGCAACTTCAGCAGGCGGCAACCGGTCAGCGTCGTATAGGCATACTCGTGCTTGGCGTGTTCGAGCATGGCGATCTCGCCGAAGAAGTCGCCGCGCTCCAGCACGACGTCGCCGCCAGCCGTCTTGAGGCCGACCTTGCCGGAGGCGATGAAGTACATGGCGTCCCCGCTGGTGCCTTCGTGGATGACTTCCCAGTGGGCGGGATAGTTGTGCGCGTGCAGATGGCTCAGAAGGCTTGCAACTTCGGTGGCGTCGAGTTCAGCCAGGATTGGCACGCGTGCTACCAGCGACCACGTCACGACGAAGTCGCGGCGCGCCATCTCCTGGGCAAAGCCGGTCGAGATGATGGCGATCGGCAGCGCGACCACCATCAACCCGGTGAGCATGATGAGGGCCGCGAACATGCGACCCAGCGGCGTGATCGGATAGACGTCGCCATAGCCGACGGTCGTCAGGGTGGCGATGGCCCACCACGCCGCGTGGGGAATCGAGCCGAACGTCTCCGGCTGAGCGTGACGCTCGATGTAATACATGCCGGTGGCCGCAAAGATGAGCGCGATGGCGACCAGCAGGAGGGCTCCCGACAGGGCCTTGCGCTCGTTGAACAGCACCCGCACCAGGGTATGCAGCGCCGGCGAATAGCGGGCAAGCTTCAACAGCCGGAACAGCCTCAGGACGCGCAACAACCTGAGATCGATCGCCAAGAACAGGGCCGTATAGTAGGGCAGGATGGCCAGCAGATCGATGATGAGATAGGGCCGCGAGGCGTAATGCAGCCGGGCCTTCCACGGCGGCAGGCGGCGCAGAAAGGGAACCTCCACCGCCGTCCACAGCCGCAGGACGTATTCGATGGTGAACACGACGACCGAGACGTCCTCGAAGATCACGAAGGCCTGATGATATTCGGCCTCGATGCTTGGGACCGTCTCGAGCGCGAACGCCAGCACGTTGAGCACGATCAGGATGACGAGGGCGCCGTCGAACAGCCGGCTGGCCAGGTCCTCGCCGCGGCCGACCTCGATGATCTCATAGACGCGCCGACGCAAGTTCGCCCACGCGCCCGCAATGCCGCGACGGCCCGGAGGATGGGCAGAGGCCTGCGGTCCATGCGGCATGGCGGTCGTTGCTCCCTGCTGCTCGTGTC